>NZ_CACWVY010000001.1 GCF_902764455.1 uncultured Methanobrevibacter sp. | reverse complement strand
AAAAAATTCATTCACTGCCTTGAAAAAAGACACAAAGGAAAATTAGACAATACTAACAACCAAATAGAAAATTACATTGGCAATACAATGCCACGAGCATATAAAAAGAAATTCAGAACAATGGAAGGAGTATTCAATCAAATTATGCTTCAAAAAAATGGATGGGTTGAAAAAAGAAATCAAGAGCTAACATTTTGACAGTCCCTTTAAAATACCAATATTCTTTTATTAAATGAAAAACATACATAACTAAAGTAATGTAATTTAGGTGAAAAAATGAGTGATGTTTATAGAACTTTTACATCTGAATCCGTAACTCAAGGGCATCCTGATAAGGTTGCAGACATTATTTCAGATGCAATCCTGGATGCATATATGGAAGGGGACTCAGAATCCCACGTTGCATGTGAAACTTGTGTTACAACAGATTTCTGTATGGTATTTGGTGAGATAACTTCAAATACTAATTTAGAAAAAGAGGACATTGAAAAAATCATAAGGGACACAATTATTGAAATCGGATATGACAAACCTGATTTGGAATTTGACGGTCACACCTGTAAAGTGGAAAACAGGCTCCACGCCCAATCTCAAGACATTAATCAGGGAGTAGCAAGAGAAGGCGAAACAGGAGCAGGAGATCAAGGTATGATGTTCGGTTTTGCAACTAATGAAACTGAAGATTTGATGCCGTTCCCAATAGATTTAGCACGTAAGCTTACAAACAAATTAACAGAACTCAGGGAATCCGGAGAAATCCCCTATTTAAGACCTGACGGTAAGGCACAGGTTTCAGTCAACTATGATAAGGATGGAAATGTCCACTCCATTGATGCTGTTGTTTTATCAACCCAGCATGATGAGACAATGTCAGACAATCAGGAACAATTGAAAGAAGACATTCGTGAAAAACTCTTCAAGGCAGTCATTCCACAGGAATTGATGACTGAAAATACAAAAGAGCACATCAACCCAACAGGAAAATTCGAAATCGGAGGTCCTCACGGGGATGCAGGTTTAACAGGACGTAAAATTATCGTGGATACCTACGGAGGATATGCAAGACACGGTGGAGGAGCATTTTCCGGAAAAGACTGTACCAAAGTGGATAGAAGTGCATGTTATATGGCAAGATACATTGCTAAAAACATCGTTGCAAGCGGACTTGCTGAAAAATGTGAAATTCAGCTTTCATATGCTATCGGTGTTGCAGAGCCAACCTCAGTAATGGTCGATACTTTCGGAACAGGAGCTGACATCGGTGATAAGACCATGGAAGAAATCGTTCGTGAAAACTTCCGTTTGACTCCTGACGGAATCATTGAAACTTTGGATTTAAGAAATACTTCTTACAAACAAACTGCCAAATATGGTCACTTTGGTATTGAAGGTCTTCCATGGGAGAAAACCGACAAAGCTGACGATCTGGCTAAATATATTCAATAGACTCATAGATTTCTCATCTTTGAGTTTCAATTTTTCTTTTTTTAAAATTTTTTTGCAGTTCACTATATCTGCAGATAATGCTTATCAGTAATTTGAATTATATCTTTCACTAAATTAATTGAAAGAGAATTTATTTTCATACTTAACATAAAAGCTAGTTGAAATATGGTTCGTATTTTTCATTTTATTGGCATATTAATCTGTCTTATTTGTGCAAAGATGCTGAAAGATTTTTCTTGAAATTGTTTATATAACATGCTCACAATAATAATAGTAAGGAGGAATTAATTTTGGCGTTTAAGATTTCAGTTGTCATGGCAGTTTACAATAAGCAAAGGTATGTAGCCGAAGCAATTGAATCGATTATCAATCAGAGCCTTGACTTTAAGGAAAATATTCAGCTGATTTTAGTCAATGATAAAAGTACGGACAATACTCGTGATGTTCTGGAAAAATACCAAAGGGAGTATCCTCAAAACATAATTCTCTTAAACAATGAAAAAAATATGGGGTCATCATATTCAAGAAACCGGGGTCTTAAACACGTTGATGCAAAGTATGTGAATTTCCTTGACAGTGATGATTATATGTCAAAGGATGCGTTTAAGGCAGCATTAAAGTTTCTCGATGAGTATTATGAGGTAAATATTGTATCTATTCCGATTGAATATGTTGGGGTTAAAAGAGGGCCTCACAATTTAAACTTCAAATATGAAAAAGACCAGGTCATTAACGTAATAACAGATCCTGCTTATATTCAGCTATCTGGGGCATCTGCTTTTTTCAGATTTGATGTACTTAAAAAATATCATTTCAATGAAAAATTGAGGATATCTGAAGATGCACTTTTGATAAATCAGATGCTTATGGAAAATCCTCTTTTGGGATTTTTATCAAAGCCGACATATTTTTATAGAAAGGATGGTACTCAAAATTCACTTATTACTTCATCTGCCTCTACAAAATCATATTTCACATCAAGAATAGACGAGTATTTTTTATCTCTGATATCATATGCCAAAAGCCGATTTGATGAGATTCCTAAATTCGTCCAGTATGTGCTGATGTATGATCTGCAGTGGATAGTTGAGATAAGAAAAATTGACACTCTGCTTTCCAGAGATGAAATGAAAACATTATATGATAAGATTCTTGAAATTCTCTCATATGTCGATGAGGATGTTATTTTAAATCAGCTGTCAATTCCGGCAGCATTAAAGGCACATGTAATTCTTATGAAAAGGTACGGTTGGGATTATTTAAACGATAAAGCCAATGTAGTCGACAATTTTAAACTGAATGCTCTTTTCATTGACAATTTTCACTTCCTGAACGAACGGGAAGTTTCAATCGATGGAATTTTAACTGATTTTACTGAAGATACTGAAATCACTGCTGTTATTGACGGTAAGGAAATTCCTACTGTTATAATGGACTATCCTCAAAGGGATAACTATTCGCTTAACTTCAATTATGGTTTTAACCATTGCTTTAAAGTCATTTTGCCATATAAAAGTGGCTCTGAAATATCATTTAAAAGCCAAAAGGGTGATTTAAAACTGGAATACTCTCAGACATCAAGGCTTAATGAGGTTTCAAAATTCAAACTTTCCAAAAACAATCTCGCCATTTCGGCTGAAGACAAAATTACAATTAGAGATAAATCAATATTCTTTGCTCTTAAGTTGGAATTCAGGACACTTCTTAACATGCTTAAGACAAAATCTCAGGGTTGGAGGACCGGTTCGTTTCTGAGGATGCTGAATGTTTTGGCATATCCTTATTATAGGAGAAAACATATCTGGATTTTTATGGATCTGCCTCAGGCTGCAGGAGACAATGCACTGGAGCTTTTTAAGTATGTAAACTCAATTGATAATGATGTTGAGACATTTTTTGTATTGGACAGCCTTCCCGAAGATGAATATGAGTATCTTTCAGGTTCCAGGAGATATAAGCTTATGAGGCTTTTGGGATACAATAAAAAAAGCGAGCAGTTTAAGGAACTTGAAAATTACGGTAAGATTTTACAGTACCGATCATTAAAGCACAGACTTTTCACGCTTTTCAGCGAATTTATAATCACATCTCACCCCGACAACACAATCATATATCCGTTTTGGGGTAACTACAAGCATGTATCTGGTCTTATCAAGTCAAAAACCGTATTTTTACAGCATGGTGTTACAAAGGACAATGTAGCCGAATGGTTAAATGATTTTGACAAACCCCTTGCAATGCTTGTTACAGTATCTGACAGGGAAAAGGAATCATTCAATAATCCAAACTACGGATATTCTCCAGACATCATCAAAACATTGGGATTTTCAAGGTTTGACAAGCTTGAAAATAACGATAAAAAAGAAATAGTCATAATGCCTTCATGGAGACGTCAGCTTGACCAGCTTTCACCGTCTGATTTTGTCAAAACTGATTTCTATAAGTATTTCAATGATTTGATAACTGATGAAGAACTTATTTCACGTACAAAAGAAGAGGGCTACAAGCTGATTTTCAAGCCTCACAGAAATCTGCATAAATTCATTTCCGCATTTACAAATCATCCTGACGTAACTTTTGATTTGGATTTAACAAACTACACTGATATATTCAACAACTCTTCACTTATCGTCACAGATTATTCTTCAATAGCTTTTGATTTTGCTTATCTTAAAAAGCCACTTATTTACTATCAATTTGACAATAATTATCACTTTGATGTTGAAAATGCCTATTTCAGCTATGAGGATGACGGTTTAGGGCCGGTTGTGAGGACACACGATGAGTTAAAGGAGACAATATTTAAAATACTTGACAACGGCTGCAGAATGGATGAAGTCTATGTAAAAAGGGTGGAAGGATTTTTCAAATACATTGACAAAAACAATTCCAAAAGGGTTTATGAAGAAATCCTTAAATTAGATACCTATTATTAAAGCTGACTTTTAGTCCACTTCAATATTGTTTTCTTTTAGTATTTTTTTTAATCGTGCAATTTCTTCGGAGATTTTAAGTTTATTTTCTGCAATTTTGAGTTTGTTTTCTGCGATTTTGAGTTTGTTTCTGGTGTCGTTAAGTTCATCAATGGCGTTGTTGAGTTGTTTTGTTCTTATTTCTTCCTTTTCAATTGCTTTTTTCAGTGTTGGTAATTCGTCAAGTAATTCGGGGTGTACGGCTTTAGTTATCATTGTTAATAACTCCTTTTTATGTATTGTCTCTGAAATGTAATCTAATTAGTTTTTTAAGTACGCAATGTTTTTCTAATTGGAGATTTGTTTCAAGATTTTTTACTTTTTTAAATGGTTCCATTATTGGTTAGTTGGCTTCAATGTTGTTTTCTTTTAGTATTTTTTTTAATCGTGCTACTTCTTCTTCGGCGATATTGAGTTTGTTTTCTGTGTTGGTGAGTTTGTTTCTGGTGTCGTTAAGTTTATCAATGGTGTTGTTGAGTTGTTCTGTTCTTTTTTCTTCATTTTCAATTGCTTTTTTTAGTGTTGGTAATTCGTCAAGTAATTCGGGGTGTATGGCTTTAGTTATCATTGTTAATAACTCCTTTGTTTTTTCTTTATCGTCTCTGAAATGTAATCTAATTAGTTTTTTAAGTACGTAATGTATTTCTAATTGGAGATTTGTTTCAAGATTTTTCACTTTTCCAAATAGTTCCACAATCTGTTTTGTATATTCATTTGCTTTGTTTTCTTGTGCAAACAATAAGATATAAGCAAAATCCAGAACTTCAATTTCAGATAATTTGTTCTTATTTTGTATATTATTTGTTAGAGTACTTAATCTTTGGGATATTTCTTTGTCATTAAATACGCGGAGGTATATTTTAAATGCATCTCCATGTGACTCATAGATTACTGTATGGTCTTCATCTCCTATGTTGGTTACTACTACATTTAAACTTGGTAATTTGTGTTTAAATGTTAATTGTAATTTGTAATCATATAATACATGAACTTTCTCAGGCGTCAATGCTTTGCTTTGTTGTTCCGGATTCAGCACTGATTTGCAGGGAAGTGTGTCGTCGGGTAATACCAGTTCGGCACCATCCATTCTAAAGCTTCTGTTGTTGATGGTAAAAACGTCAGTAGGTAACGTTTTTACAAATATCCCTGGAAATCTTAAACTAATGTGCTGTGCTTCACTATGATATTCCTGAAGGAATCTAAATGTTGAATCACGGGGATTGTCATTTTTTTCGTTCATAATGTCATTTACAATCTTTTTAATTTTTTCTGTATAAGGGATGGTCTTTCGGTTTTCCATAAAAACATCTCCTCTAATGGTGATTATAAAAACTGATTTTGATATCTTACATTGTCAATTAAAAATGTCTTATAAAATCAATTAATATCTTATTTATCGAATTTATTATATATAGATTTCTTAAAAAAAGATTTAAAAAGATTTATATAGTAAATAAAAGCTAAATCAATTTTATTTAATAAAATAAAACTTTCATGGGTCGTATAATTTTTTTAAATTAAAGCAATTTTACATTAACGATGAAATTTTATATCTTGAAAAACTAATTTTAAATATGGAATTCATGGATGTTTTACTCAAAAGAAGATCAACAAGAAAATTCAGCGGTGAAAAAATTACCAAAGAGGAACTTGATAAAGTTCTGCAGGCTGGTCTACTGGCTCCTTCAAGCATGAACAGGAAGCCGATTAATTTTATGGTTGTTGAGCGAAAAGAAACTTTAGAGAAATTGTCAAAGGTAAAAGACCATGGGGCTGAACTTCTGGCAGGTGCTGACAAGGCCATTGTTGTCATTGCAGATACTATGATAAGTGATACCTGGTGTGAGGATTCATCAATTGCTTTAACATACCTGCATCTTGCTGCAACAGATTTGAATCTTGCAAGCTGCTGGGTACAGATTCACATGAGAAAAAAGGATGGTGTATATGCAGAGGAAGTTGTCAGGGATATTTTAAAGCTTGACGAACACTACAGGATTGCAGGAATCATGGCGCTGGGCCATTCGGATGACATTCCTCCGGCACATGATTTGAGAGACATTGATAAAAATAAGATTCATTTCATGGTTTAACCCTTTTTAACCCTTGAGAAGTTACAAAATCTTTAAATAGATTCCACCATAAACTATCAAATAGATTAAAAGGAGTTTTAAATATGCATGTCAAGGATTTATTGGACAGTCTGGACTTAAGGCTAAAACTGCCTCAGCACTGGTATTCAACAGACATTGGAAACGAGTTTGAAGAAGGAAAACTAATTGAAAACGATGAAATAATCAAAATAGAGGCTGAAAGCGGTGATAAACGTAAGGTCATCATCATCGATGTTAATGACGGAATGAGCGTGGTTACTGTATTTCCCGACAAAAAAGTAATCGGAGTTAAATATCTCCAGAACAAGGATGATTTTGAATATATCGGAAAGCCTTCCGATTTATATTTCTAGTTCTTAAACACTTTTAAAACAACCACGCCACTCATTACACCTACTGTAGCACCGACTATAACGTCCAG
Source organism: uncultured Methanobrevibacter sp. (assembly GCF_902764455.1). NCBI lineage: Archaea > Methanobacteriati > Methanobacteriota > Methanobacteria > Methanobacteriales > Methanobacteriaceae > Methanobrevibacter > uncultured Methanobrevibacter sp. The sequence continues at coordinate 111,923 of NZ_CACWVY010000001.1, read as the reverse complement.
AGGATAGTGAACACCGACATATACTCTTGAAAATGCAACAAGCACTGCAAAGGCAATCAAAAGAATTACAGCTATTTTATGGCTTCTGAATTCACTTACAAGAACTGTTATGATACTCATGGATGAGGCACTGTGTCCTGATGGAAATGAATTCGGTTCTGTTGGAATAACAAGCTGTCTGACATGTTCCAGAACGGTAAATGGCCGTGGACTGTGGAAAGCCAATTTCAGACAACCTGCAATTATTCCTGCAAGTAGAAGTGAAAAAAGGCACAGCTTTGCAATCTCGAAATATCTCTCCTTTTTAAAATACTTCAATACAATAAGCGCAATGATACACAATCCGAGGAGTGTCAGAAATCCACCGCAGTCGCATAATATTGGCATTATCATATCAAAAAAAGGATTTGCAAGGCCATTGTTAATAAGATAAAAAGCTTCAATGTTTATATTCATCAGTATTACTTTTGTTCATCTGATTTAAATATTTTACACATTGCATAATCTTTAAATATGCTTAAAATATATTTTTAAATATCAAAAATCTAGGAGGTTTAAATCATGGCTGATAAAAAAGCACCTGCAGACGGCTGGCCGGTAATCAGTGGAGATTACATTGTCGGCGATCCGGAAAGTCCGGTTGCAGTAACAACCCTCGCTTCTCACATTGAAGCAGAACTTTCAGGAGCTGCCATTGCAGGACCATGTAAAACAGAGAACTTAGGTATTGAAAAGGTTGTTGCAAACATCATTTCAAATCCTAATATTAGATTTTTAATTTTGGCTGGAGCTGAAGTGCAGGGCCACATTACAGGTCAGAGTTTCAAGGCACTTCATGAAAATGGGGCAGACCCCGACAAGAAAAAAATCATTGGGGCAACAGGAGCTATTCCTTTTGTTGAAAATGTCCCTCTGGAAGGTGTCGAAAGATTCCAACAGCAACTCGAAATTGTTGATTTAATCGACACTGAGGATATTGGTGCAATTCAATCCAAAATCAACGAATGTGTTGAAAAGGACTCTGGTGCACTTGAAGCGGATCCGATTGTCATGGAAGTTGATGAAGAAAACGAAAAAATGGTAATTGTATCCGGTAAAAAAGACAAAAAACAAGAAGCTGAAGCATAGTTTCAGCTTTCCTTCTATTTTTTTTGGCAGAAAAATACTCTGCCGCACATTTTCGCAGAATTTTTTTTATTATTTTCCGCCCTTTTGCATAGTCATTTTTGTGTTTTTTCTTAAAATATGCAAAAATAATACAAAGGTTTATATACTACTTCAAAGATAAAAGTAATTGTGACAATAGTATGTTGAATTTTTTAAGAAAATTATAAAAAAATCGTAAGGTTTATATACTATTACATTCAACATGATATTGCAACTTGCATTTACTCTAAAAAAATGCAATGGTTTTAGAAAGTTTTTTTCTAAAAAAGATTGTTGAATAACGCCACAAAACGTGGGAATTGTAAAAAAATAGAGGTGATAATGTGAACCATAACCATTCAATCAACTGGAGTGATAAAGTAAAAAGTCTCGACAAAACCATACGAGACGAAATAGGCATCGAAGGAGAAAACGAAGCCAAACACATCCTAATCAAGGTGCAAACAAAATCCGCTGAACCTATTGAACCGGCATTCATTGTTGGAGAGGATGAAGTCTTTTTGGACCTTTTCGTTCTATCTCCACAGGGGCCTGGCATAACTTCAACAACCGTGCTTAAGGATAACATCCAAAGCGTCGGCGTAATCGGAGGAGTTTCTGCAGAAAAAGTGGATCCTTCTGAAATCCCTGAGACCCCGCTTCTCGACGATGTGGATGGTCTTTACCAATAGAATGCTTATTTCAACCATGTCATTGTTTTAGGGAAGCTCACCACTTCCCAAAAATACTCCTTTTAAAGAGGCTGAAAACATGAACAAAGTAAAATTAAAACAAGTCGCAGAAGTGTCAACAGGACTTTCATACAGACGATACCTGGACGATTCAGGAGTGGATTTCGATATAGTCCTTCAGCGATCAATAAAAAAAGACGGAATTTTGGACGATTTTGAATCAGTCAAGCTAAACCCGGATAATATCCGACCACACCATTTCACCAAACCCGGAGACATACTGATGAAAATGCCATATCCCTACGACGTTGTTTGTGTCAGCCAGGGGGGCCTTGTAGTAAGTGACAGAATCGCAATAATCAGATTAAAGCAAGACCATCACCCTGAATTTGTAGCTCACTTGCTTACAAACGCCCATATCAAAAAACAGTTATACGAACTTACAAACACTGAAAGAATTCCGCATGCTTCACTCAAACAGATTAAGGAACTTGAATTTGTTCTGCCGGACATTGAAACACAACGTAAATTGGGAGATCTTCTTGACACCATTAATGAAAAAATCGTCGAGGATTTGAGGGTTGTCGAATATGACAGGCGTCTCAAGGAAGGAATTTTAAATGAACTTTGGAGGGATAGTGATGAGGAAATCTAAAATGTCTCGAAACTTTAAAGTCTTAAGGGAAATCATCTCAAAAACAAGACAGCTTTCAATATCTCCGGACATCTCCTACATGACAATCTACACATTTTTATACAAGTACTGCTCAGACATGCTCAGGGACTATTTCATGACAATAATTGAGGACAAGCCAATCACATTGGACGAGGCATACTCAGACATGCGTTTCAAAGAGCTTTTCAGAGATGATGCCCTTAATATTTTCGGATACTTCATAAAAGACTCAAGCTACTTTTTCGATGAAGTCATAAACGACAAATACATGGATGATTTTTTCCTTTGTAACTTTTTTGAGGCATTTGTGAAAAACGTGGAATTTCAGAAAGGTTCCAACTATGAACGCTACTTCAGCTTCATATTCGATGCAGTCAAGGACACAGTCAACTTCAACAAATATGAATTTGAAGGGGAAAACCATATAATAGTAAAAGAAATCATTTATCTCATTTCAAAACTGGACACCTTTGATGGGGAATTTCCCTTTGCAAGCGTTTTTGACAGAATCAGCGAGTCCAAGCTGATTCAGGTTGATAGTGATCCGGACTACATTACCTCTCTTTTAATCAGCTTAATAAAATCAGACAAAGATCATATTGACAACTTCTACAATCCCTTTTTAAATGACGCTTCATCTATTTTAAAGCTTTCAGAATATGAAATTGCAAGCAAAAACACATTTGCAAAAAGCCAGGATAAAATCACCTACACCAGCAATATTGTCAAATTCTTAATCAATGATTATCCTCTTGACTTTATGTATCTTGAGTTTGCATCCCCTTTCGAATCAGTAGGTGTCAGCTCAACATCATTTGATACTATAACCGCAAGGATTCCTCCAATAACAAACAAAAATATTCACCGTCTTAACAAGGCTCAAAGACGCGAAATTGCAAAGAGAAACAAAAGAAAGGAACTTGAAAATCTATTAAGTGATAAGTTCAACATTGATGAAGATTCATTTGCAAATGATAAGGAGCTTAACACCACGCTTGAAAGCCTTTTGGAGAAAATGGATCTGGATGACTCAAAGGTTGAATTTTCAGGAGAATATGAAAGCTTAAAAGACAGTGAGTATCTCTTTTTAATCAATCTGATTAAATGCCTTAATGGTGACGGAATCATGGCAGTATCTCTTTCACAGGGATTTTTAACCAAAAACACTCTTGGACTTCTGAGAAAATATCTGACATATGAAAAAAACTGTATTGATGCTGTCATAAGCATTCCAAATGAGCTTTCAAGGCCAAATCCTTCAGAAATCATTGTCGTATTTAAAAAACACAGGATTCATGATGACATTCTCTTTGTTGACATGTCATCAGACTATAAGGCCGTAAGTTCAAAATATTCCGTTCCGGGACTCTTTAAAAGAAACCTCACTCTGCATCCGGATTCAATAAATAATGTTGTTGAGGTTTACACAAAAAGAGAAAGCATCGATAAATTTTCACAGTCTGTAGCTATTTCTGAAATTGCAGATAATGAATATAATCTGTCAGTTTCAAGATATGTTGACACATTTGAAGGAGAATTTGTAAAACTGGAAGATTTAAGAAATGAAAAAAGGGAAATAACTCAAAACATCAAAATATTAAATAAAAAAATAGATATGATGATGGATGAACTGAACATTAGATTCTAATAATTTTCAGCCATTACATCCACATCATTATCTGACTCAGTAACATTTTCTTCTTCATTTTTAAAATATGACATGTGAATTATTTCATCCTTGTGGACATAGACTCTTCCAAGCCCTTCGGAGTTTTCAAATTCAAATACCTCTTCAAGACCGTTTGAAGGTTTATCTGCATGTTCTGATTCAATGGCACTTCTGATAAGACTTTTTGCTGCGTCTGTATTTATTGTAAAGACGTCATTATTTATTTCTGCATCGACCAGATAACTTTTCAGAATCTTTTCGTGATATTCTCTGTATATTGCTGAGTTTAAAAAGAGTTCAAATCCTTTAATTTCTCCATCGATTATTACAACAACGCCGCTCTGTCCGTCAGCAACATTAAAATTTTTTAGTGTTTTATCAAGATCCACTTTTGCATTGTCATAACTTTCGCTCATTGCCTGTGTAGGTGAGTGAAAGGATCTTGAATGCTCAAGACCGCTGATTGAATCCCACACTGCCTGCTGGGCATTCATATTGCTGCGTGTTGCTTTTTCTTTTGCGCTGCGTGTTCTGAAATTTGCAATGTATTCAGATTGTTTAAACTCATGTTTGTAGCCCCAGCGGCCATGTTCTGTACAGTTTACTGGTATTGCTGATTCGCTTTTTGCTGCAATTAGAATTGTTGCATTGACAATTCTGTTCTGGTCTCCTCCGATTATTTCCTCTCCGTCAACTAAAATAAGTGGTGTTACTGAGTTGTTTTTGACAATAATAGTGTTTACGGTAGAGTTTTCACATTCTTTCACCTCTACAAGACCCAGTTCAAATCCTTTTTTGAGGGTTATCATGTCAAATTTGTATGTTGGAGGTGTTTTTACAGGAATTATTGCAACATTTTTATAGGACTGACTTTCCAAAAGTTCAATGTCTTCAATTGCAATCATTCAATCATCTCCAAAGTGTTTTCTTATGAATTCCACATCTATTTTTTCATGATTTTCAAGCAGGTAATGAACATCGCTTTCCGGATTTTCCACTTCTTTAATGTATTCGTCGGCAGTCAGTATTTTTGCGATTGCATTTGTTCCTGATACGAATTTTATATGTGCAAAGTATTCATCGTTTATCTTGTCGTAGAGGCGTCCTGAGCTCATGCATCCTTTGATTACGGTTTGGACGCTGTTTGCAACATATCCTATTTTTCCAAAGTGTCTCATTTCGCAGTATATTGCTTCGGTATCGTATTTATTGTCCGGTTCCTTTACCAGCTTGACAATTCCTTCTATCTTCAGTGCCTTTTCACCGTGCATGTTGTTAAATGAGGTTATTGTAATGTACATGTTATCACCTTGTGTATATTTTGTTAGTTAATACTATTTAATGCTTTCGAAAAATTTGTTGATGTTTTCCCTGTGGTGATAAATGGTATCAAATCTTCTTTGGAGAATTTAAAATAGTTTTTGACTTGGTTAAAAGAAGTTTTTGAGTGGTTAGGTTAAAAAAAGAAAAAATTGTAGTAGATTTTATAATCTACCGACTTTGATTAAGGATTCGACTGGAATTCCTTCAATTTCTGAAAGTCTTGCCTTATCAATCAGTACGACAACACATGTTGGTTCTCCGCCTAAATCCTTTATGGTGTGAATGACTTCACGTACGGTTTTTCCGCTTGTAATTACGTCATCTACAATGACGACTTTTTTGCCTTCAACAGACCCGAAATTGGTACTTATTGTACCTTCATCATCAATATCATTTGAGTCTTTTCTTTGTTTGTTTGGGTGGAAAATAGCAAGGGAAGTGTCAATACCAGTCATGTCTTCTAAAAATTCAGTCATTACTGTTGCAAATGGGATTCCACTTACTGCAACTCCACAGACAACTTCTACATCACCGTGTGTAAGTGCCAAATCACTTAATGCACCTGAAACATAACTTAAACGTGTTGAATTTCCACCAATGTTTTTCCAGTTAATTGCAAAGTCCACTGGTGCTTCTGCTTTTGGTGCTTCCGCTTTTTGAAGGGTCAACCATCTTGCGGTGTCCATACTTACGTTAAGCTCATCTGCAATTTCTCCGGTTGTAAATCCATGTTGTCTAAGTTCCTGTGCCTTTTGAATCAATTTTTCTTTCACACTATCACCTTATTCTAATTCCTCAAAACTTATAGGTTTATGTTCTTTAGAAGATTTGTTAGCTGCAATAACCATTTTAAGAGCTTTAAGTCCATCTTCACCAGTAATTACTGGTTCCAAATCATTGACAACAGCATTTAAGAATGATTTTAATTCGCATTTCAATGGTTCTTCATGTTTGATTTGAATATCTTGAGCAAATTTACCGTATACTTCTATGCTTTGCTTAATGTAATCAACAGAAATGATTCCTGCAGTACCGGTAAGTTCCAATTCTCTACGTTTGTACGGAGTTAACCAGTTTACTTCAATTATACCAGTTGATTCGTTGTCAAAGTTTACCATAATTTCTGCATGGTCTTCGAACTCTGAATCATCAAAACTGGAGTTCATTGTTCCGTAAACCTGAGTAACTTCCTCTTCAAATAAGTAATTCATAATGTCTAAATCGTGAATAGCCAAGTCTATTGAAACACCAACATCCTTTATTCTTGGTGGGAGTGGTCCTACCCGTTTTGCAAATGCAGACACTATGTCTCCAATAACTCCATCATCAATAAGTTCCTTAGCCTTTTGAACTGCTGGATTAAACCGTTCCACATGTCCAGTTGCAAGTATGACTCCTGCTTCCTTTGCAGCAGCAATCATTTCTTCTGCTTCATTCAATGTAAATGCAATAGGCTTTTCTACAAGCACATGCTTTTTAGCTTTAATAGCTTCCATTACCACGGCATGGTGGAATGTGGTCGGCACACATACACTTACAGCTTCAATTTCCGGGTTTTTGAGTAGTTCGCTGTATTCCGTATATCCTTTTGCACCATATTTCTTTTCTATTTTTTTAAGTGCTCTTTCACTAACGTCAGAAACAGCCAACAAATCTGCTTCTTCCATTTTGTGGTATACACGGACGTGGTTTTCACCCATCGCTCCTACTCCGATAACTCCTACTTTAACAGTTTTCACTACAATTCCTCCGTTTAAACATAATCAGCGAAAAGTCTTCCAATACGCTCGCCAAGTTCAAGCGCATTTTTTATAGACCCTTTCTCAGTTTGCTCTTTAAGGATTTCTCCTTCTTTAGTTAATAATATTGAATAAATATTAAATTCTTTGTCATTCATACGTGCTATTGATCCGATTGGCCATTGACAGCCAACTCCAAGTTCTTCAAGCACTTTTTTCTCTGCAAGCACTTCCTGCATTGAGACATAATCATTTAATTTTGAAATTGTCCTGTTATATTCGCAATCCTTTCTGGTAATGATTGCTAAAGCCCCCTGTCCTGCCGGTGGTGTGAAATAATCAATTGGAAATACATTTTTAATGTATTTGGTAAGATTCAACCTTTTAAGTCCGGCTTCTGCCATTATGGTACCATCCAAATCACTGTTTAAAGCCTTGTCTATTCTGGTTTCAATGTTTCCCCGAATAGGTTTCAGTTCGAAATCTTTTTCATAGTGATTTATGAAGGCCTCTCTTCTAAGGCTGCTTGTTCCAATCTTGGAACCGGGCTCAAGTTCATCCCAGTCTTTATGTGATATAAGGACTTCATGTGGAGATTCACGTTTCGGAACTGCAATGACGGTTAAATCCTCGTCAAGTTCGGTTGGCAAATCCTTAAAACTGTGGACTGTAAAATCAACTTCTTCTTCAAGCAGTGCAATGTCCAATTCCTTGGTAAAAAGACCTTTTGAATCCATATTGTATAGCTGTGAAGTAGTAATTTTATCTCCTTTGGTTTTAATAATTTCTACGTCAATTTTCTCGCCGGTTATTCTAGACAAGTCATTACAGACTTGTGTAGTTTGAGCGAGGGCCAATTGACTTCCGCGAGTTCCAACAATCATTATTTAAATCTCCGAATTTTTCTTTCTAGAAAAATCAATTTTTACTAGAATATAAGTTTTTACTTATAACTAGTTCTACATTGTTAATTTTTATAATTATTTATTATTAAATGTTTCAATTTTTTTTTAAAAATAGCTGTAAATTACCTTTTTGAAACTTTGCTGTAATCAGACCTATAGATAAACAGAAGATTTTTCTCATCTTTTAAAGCCATATCGTAAACATCATCTGCATTTTCAATTACTTTAACATTTTTTGTCATTTTTTGAGCTATTGAAGAACCAACGTCTCCTGTAAGTATAATATTGCAATCGGTTGTGTCTAAATAGTTGGCAACTTTTGTCTCGTCAATTTCTTCACATGTAATTCCATAGTCTCCACCAACGGCAACGACATATGTGTTGATATCTCCAATCATCTCTATGGAACGTTTTATAGCATCGGTGTTGATTCCAGGATTAATCTCTTCGATTATTAGAAAGTCTCCATTACTTCTTTTATTAGTTCTTCCAGTAAGTCCTTTAAAATTATCCAATCCTTTAATTATATCTTCAGTATCTATTTCAAGACAAATACAGGTTAATATTACTCCCAATACATTTGATACATGATGAGGTCCTGGAGCAAATGTTTTAACGGTAATTTCTCCGGATAAATTTTTGTCATTCACTGTTTTTACATTTGAGTATTTGACTCTGATTTCGCTTTTGTCAAGTGAATAGTCAACGCTTTCGGGATAGAGATTTGCACTTCTGTCATTCAGTGAAAAGGTATTTGTTCTGGAATGTTTGACATCACTGTAATATTTATCATAGCTTTCCTTTTCACATGCTACAGTATCGCATCTGAATACCTGCCTTTTGGCTTTGCTTGCGCTGCTGTTTGCTTTTGCAATCGGATAGTTTTCAGAAATGTTTGTCAAAAGCCCTACGTCTCCAACTCCGCTTACGCCAAGTGATGATTCGAAAATTGCTGAGGAGTATTTTTTGAGGTTTTCACTTTCAACAACTCCTTCGGCGATTTTACAGACTGGATTTGCAATCTTGTAGGCAAGATCAATTGTCTCCTTGATGTTTGCAGGGGTTATTGATATGTTCTTTTTAAGGGTGATTTCCTTTCCGTTTTCATATAGTATGGCTCCCAGACTTGAAAGGATTAGTGGATTTTTGTCAATCAGGATTTCCTTAAGCATAAAAACTGCACTTGTCTTTCCCTTAACTCCTGTAACTTCAACAACAGGAATATCGTCTCCCCAGTCTTTCAGGATTTCACATATGATTTCATGATGAGTCATAAAAGTATAATTCAAATCAGGGTTGTTTTCCATGATTTCAGAATGTGTCAAAGGAAGATGAACAGGATGGATTATCCTCATATCTCCCCTGTATCCTGAAAGCTCATCTAAGCTGTTTAAAAGATGCACGTCATAGATTTCAAGCATCCTTTGGTCAATGTCATTTAAGGTATTGTAGATGTCAAATGCAAGTACGCTGCGGCCTTTTTTTGCAAGGCTGACTGCTATTTTAACTCCTCCATGGGTCATGTCAATAACAAGATTATTCATCCATACACCCATTGCTGCTTGTTATTCCGCCTGCATTAAGCTTGTCCTTAACCTTTTTGTAGAAGTATTTTGTTGAAGTTCTGATGAAGTACACATCTTTTTCGGCCTTTTTGAATTTGATTTCCTCTTCATATTCTGCTTCTTCATTGCGCTGACCGTCCATCACAAAGACTGCAGTTTTTCCTTTTTTAAGCAGTTTTACAGTAATTTCACTGTTGTCAGATACGATAAAAGGCCTTGCTCCAAGTTTATACGGACAAATAGGGATGATAATAAATCCTCCGACTTTCGGATCAACAATAGGTCCTCCCGCAGACATAGCATAAGCTGTAGATCCGCTCGGAGTTGAAATGATAAGTCCGTCAGCTCTCACTTCATCAATGATTTCGCCGTCAACCTTGATTTGGAAGTGAAGCATCTTTGCGGTTTTGTTTGTCATTATAACCACTTCATTGATGGCTGAATAATGATTGTTTTCGTGGGATACCACAAGTCTGGTTCTTTTTTCCCTGTAGTACTCTCCTTTCAGGATTTCATCAAGTGCATTGAATGTGTCTTTAACTTCTGTATCGGTTAAAAATCCTACAGTTCCCATGTTGATTCCAAAAATAGGTATTGTAGGCTTCATTTTTGATTCTGCTCTTAAGAGTGTTCCGTCTCCTCCAAGAATTATTGCCATATCGCAGTCGAAATCGAATATGTTTCTTGAAATGGCATCATAATTAATGTTGAAGTTGATGTTTGAAAGTTCATCTGCAATTTCAGGATAGATTTCCTTTGTATTTTCGATAATTTGGGGAAGTTCCGGATTGTTTGCAAGTTCAATGATTTTTTTGGAAAGTCTCTTCTCAACAATCACTTCCCTTCCGTTGGTTAAAAGATAATCTATGATTTTTGCTGAAAATAGTATTGCACGGTCCTGGTCGATTCTTCCGAAGATTCCTATTTTACCGATTACATCGGTTCTGTTGTCATTTAAGATGTCAATCATCTGTTTGTGAAGTATTGGAGTGTTTGCAGCAACGACAATTGTTTTTTCATAGATGCTTAAGGTATTGTTCAGCTTTTCTCCGTACTTGTCTGTGATGATTCCTCCTGCTTCTTCCAGAATCAGTTTTGCAGCTGCAATGTCGATGATTCTGCTTCCTCTCAAATCAAGAAATGCGTCATATCTGCCGCTTGCAACGTAAGACAGTTCCAGAACTACACTTCCAAGCACTCTCATCCTTCTTGCATTGTCGACAAGCTTGGATGCAACTGAGGTTCCGCTTTTTGTAAATCCTCCAAGGGTCATATTGCTTATTCTCACTTCATCACTTGGTTGTACTCTTTTATTGTTGAGCCAGCATCCTTTTCCCTTTTCGGCTTCAAAGAAGTTTCCGTTTGCAAGATTGCTTATGAAAGCAAGTTCAACGTCATTCAATGTTGCAACTCTGCCTTCAGGGACATTTGCCACAGCAAGTGAAATTGCAAATGCAGGAATTTCCTTAATGGCGTTGCTTGTTCCGTCAATAGGATCAACCAGAAAGATGAATTTGGCCTTTTCGTCTTCAGGAATGTCTTTGCGTCTAAGCTCATGAGTTAATGTAACGCTTCTTTTTGTTCCCTTACCAAGTCTCAGCTCTCCGATTTCTTCACTGATAATGTATGAATATACGGGAGCCTCTTTTAAAATCTGAACAACTTTTTCTTCAGATACTACGTCAATTAGGGAGGTCGGTGTTCCGTCTGCACCCATCTTGACTTTTTCGCCTGCTTCGGGTTTTCCTATGTATGGTCTTGTAGCTCTGCTTACCTCTTTAATGATTTCATAGGCAAGGTCTGTTGCCAATTTCTTATCTTGAGCATCCATGTTATCACCTTTTTTATATTGAATTTTAGTTGTCGTCTATGATGTCATCATTAATGTATACTACGCTTGATATGACTGATGCAATATTTTTTACAGTTGTACTTTCGCATTTGATAATTAGATTCTTTATTTCAACACCCCGCCTGTCCATCATATATCTCACCATCTCTTCGGCTTCATCTGCAATGTCCTGCGGGTCTTTATTGACTCCTGTTGTTTCAACAACACAACCCAATTTTTCTCCTATAGCCACTGCTACTGTAGCAGTTATTTCATCTCCGGGGGTGTCTGATGTGACTTCTGATAAAACACAGTTCACCATGTGTCCTGCTTTAAGTTTTGGCAAGTCCATTATTTTGGTATTGGCTGCAAGCATGCTTGATACCTTAATCAGATTAACATCGCCTATTCCTGCATCTGTCAATGCATTGTCAAAAGCATTCAATTTTGTAGGACCTTCATCCTTTCCACTAACGATAGCTATTCTCATCTTATCACTTGAATATTATATTTAATCGTATAGGTTAAAATTTTTATGGATATTTATTTTTTAAAAATATTTTTCAAATTCATAAAAAACTTGAATATAAACGAATACTTTATATAAAATAGATTATAGAGTTAATATTAATCTAATAATAATCCTTATTATAAGATTAAAAACCGGTTTTTAAATTATGGAGGAAAATTAATGTCAACAAAAGTTGTAGAAATTAAAACATTAAAAGTTGGAAAATACATCGTTTTAGACGGTGAAGCATGTAAAATTAGTAGTTACTCTACTTCATCTCCGGGTAAACACGGAGCTGCAAAAGCAAGAATCGAAGCTATCGGTGTTTTCGATGGTCAAAAAAGAAGTCTTGTAAAACCTGTAGACAGTAAAGTAGATACTCCTATTATCGACAAAAGATTAGGTCAAGTTATTTCTATCCAAGGTCCAACCGTACAATTAATGGATATGGAAAACTACGACACCATAGACTTACCAATGCCTGAAGACTTAAAAGACTCAATCGTTGAAGGTATTGAAGTTGAATACATTGTCGCTTTAGGAAACATGAAAATAATGAGAACCAGAGGATCTAACTAGATTCCTTTTCTCTTATTTATTTTCCTTTTGAGATTAATTATGCTTTTAAATACTTACGAACCGTGGAAATTTGCATTTTCTCAAGAAATTGAGGATATTAAAGAAAACTCATTTGGAATTATCGGAGTTCCATTTGACAGCACTACTTCTTATCACTCCGGTGCACGTTTAGGACCAATTGTAGTAAGGGAAGCTTCATTTGGTTTTGAAAAATACAATACTGTTTTTAATAAAGATTTAACATCTGTTTTTTATGATTTCGGTGATGTTAATGTCGTTCCGGGAAACTGTCAGGCCACATCTGATATAGTTGAGGATACAGTCAATGAAATTCTGGATTTGAATCTAAGGCCTCTTATTATCGGCGGTGAGCATTCAGCATCAATCGGAGCCATCAAGGCATTATCAGATAGGCATGAAAAATTAACCGTAATACACCTTGATGCCCACAGAGACCTAGCATTTGACTTTGTAGGCGAAAAATACTCTCATGCAACAGTAATGAGGAGGGCTCATGAATTCGGAGCAAATCTGGTCCAGATTGGAATAAGGTCATCATCAGCCGAAGAAGAGGAATTCGTTAAATCAACATACAACATTCAGACTTTCAAAAATAAGGACACTCACAAGCATATGGATGCAATAGAGTATTATATAACAAACATTGACGGACCAATCTATATTTCAATAGATATGGACGTGATTGACCCTGCTATTGCTCCAAGTGTTGGAAATCCGACTCCTGGCGGATTATTGGTTCATCAAATTGAAGGTTTGCTTAAAAGTCTGTCCCGTAAGAATATTGTAGGGATGGATGTGGTGGAGACTGCAACAGACAGATTAGGTGACAATACAGCAGTTGTTGCGGCAAAAATAATATATGATTTTTTAACTTTAATTGAATGAATTTATTCTTTATACTCTTTTTCAACTTTATCAAGATAATATTTGCCTTTATCAGTAATGCTGTAAAATCTGTAGCGTTTATCTTCTTCATTAAGACATTCTACGAGTTTAGCATCCTTCAATGTTTTTAGGTATTTTGAAACATGGTTGCTATTATCATCAATATCTTTACTAATTTTTGAAGGTATTTTATCTTCTTTTTCAAGTGATTTAAGTACGTTAATTCTTTTTTTGGAGCGGGCTAGTAATGATATGATGCTCATATCATCTTTTTTATTCATATTTTTGAATTTAGACTTTGGCTATTTAATAGATATGTATATGATATTAGCATGCTAATAGCAATATTTATATGTTGTGTTAAAAATAATTATTAACATCAAAAGTAGGAGTCTCCATGAACAAAAAAATATTGGTAGTTGTTATAATCCTTGCAATAATTTTACTAATGTTTGTTTTTCCATTAATGTCACTGAATCAGGATTTTGATGGTTTATTCACCATGAATGTCCCAATTGGAAAACATTATAGTGATGTTGCCTGGTGTTGGGCTAATGGAGGATTGGGATGTAAAAATGAATATTGGGCTGATGATGATTTGGATGGTATAATTAATGATGGGGAAATTGTAGTATACTACTATAATAACTCACTTTTATCAAAAGGAGAATCTAATGCTTTAGAACATTCATTAAATGTTCTTACAAAATCGTATCTATTTCAACTGCAACAAGATTCTGATTTGATTATTTTAACAAATGATATAGGAATGAATGCAGTGCCTTCATATTTGGTGGGAGTAAGCAATGAAGATGGAAGCGAGGTTGTTTTTGTTGGAGGTAGGAACATTAATGATGTAAAACATTATGCAAGTACTGTTGAATTTAAATGAGGTGAAAACATGTTGGTGCGTAATTTAGATTTTTTGTCTATACCTAAAGAATTTTCCAAAGTTGAAGTTGAAATCTACGACAAAAACTCAATTGCTTTAGTTTACATTGAAAATAAAGGATATTCTCTTGTTTTAAAAGATAATAATAAAATAAATTCTGTTTTTTTACTCAAAACTGATATTCTTCCGAATAATGTTAATGACCATCAAGATAGGGGAGATTTTATTAATGTAATTAAAATGCTGCTTGACAAAATTTATAGTTTTGCAGATATCAAAGAATATGAAAAACAGCATCAGGAACATGTATTTTTAAGATTAATGGATATGTTAACAGAGGGAGATGCTGTTGAAAAGATTACTGAAGAAAACTCAAATATATATCGGGATATTGAAAAAGGATTCATGAAACTCGAAATTGATATTCTTGAAAATAAAATAAATGCATTGAATTCATCTCTTTCTGATGTCTCTAGTAGCTTCCAAAACACAGTTACAGAAATGGAAGAGAATACCTGGGGAAATAAGATTAGAAAAACAATTAATCAACAATAGGTGATTACATGGTTAAATGTAGTAATTGTGGTGCTGAAGTAACAAATTCTGATTTTTGCTTTAATTGTGGTGAAAAAGTCGAAAAATATGAAATTAATTCCGATGTTTGCCCAAAATGTGGTGCTAAAAATACAAAAAACACTAATTTCTGTAAAGAATGTGGTAATAAGTTGGCTAATGGTCCCACAGTTTCTTTTAAAGAGCAGGAATGGAATGCTAGGCGTGATGAAGTAATTTCCCGTTATGATAAACTTGCAGAAGAATTTGGAATAAAAGATGAAAATTATTTCTTAACAAGTGTCAGGAGATTTAATAGGTTAGAAAAAGGTACTTCAAAACATAACACTCTCAATGCACTTTTTACAGATAGATATTTGTTTGATTCAGCAGGAATACCCTTTATGAATGTTTCTAAAGCCTTTGGAAATGAGACTATGATTGATGGATTTTTCATGATTAAAGAGGATAAATTTGTGTTCATGGAAATTGATAATAGGGATTGGGAAAAAGTCAATGCAGGAATAAATAATTTCTATTTTGATAAAATCGTTTCAATGAGGGTCACATTAGGTCTTGGAAAAGAAAGTAGATATGAGGATATTACTAAAAGAGCCCCTACCTCTGCACAGGATATAAAAAGAGTTATTCAAAATGATATTCAATCTCTTAAAGCTACACGATTTAAAGATATGATTGCAAACAATGACAGTGCGGATATGTTTGACAGATTGTTAATAAAACTTGTTGATAATACTTTTTATGAAATTAGGCTTCCTAACTATCATTTCGGTCAGAATCTAATTGATTTATTTGAATCATTAAGAAATCAACCGCAAAAAGTAATTGTTGAAAATCAAACATCCAAACCAAATAAAGCTCAACAGATTAAAGAATTCCATGAACTGCTTGTTAGTGGCGCTATATCTCAAGAGGAATTTGATAATATTAAAAAAGATTTGCTGTTTAATTAGGTGTTTGTTATGGTTAAATGTAGTAAATGTGGATTTGAAGCTAATGATTCAAATGAATTTTGTCCAAATTGTGGAAATTCTTTAAAGAGTGAATCTAATGGAATTAAGTGTACTAACTGTGGCAATACCTTAAATCCAAGAGCTACTTTTTGTCCAAAATGTGGAAATGAAGTTAAAAAAAATAATTCCTGTGAAATGTGTGGTGCTGAAATTCCTGAGAATGTTGCATTTTGTCCAAAATGCGGAAATAAAGTGAACCAACAGCAAAATAATGATAAATTTTGCAGAAACTGCGGATCTCCAATTGAAAAAGATGCAATATTTTGTCCAGAATGCGGTATTAATGTTAATACGGGTAAAAAGACTCAACAAAAGCAAAATATACAAATTTCAAATCAAGGCTTTTTAGATAAAGTCAATATTAATACATTAATTAAACCCATTATAATTATGGCTATTGCATCGATTATTTTATCTATAATTGGTTTGATTATTGGTTTTATATGGGTTTCATTTATTTTAGCAATAATCATAAGTGTAGGATTCTTTGCAGGTTTGATAGACAACGATGCAAATGCAATTGTTTCAGGTTTAGTTGTTGGTTTGATATTGGGAATTTTAGAACATCCTCTTGTTGAATTTTTATTTGGAGTCTATGGTTTGGCCGCTTATGAATGGTTATTTGGTGGACAAATCCTTCTTTTAGTTATTATTGGGATAATAATGGGATATGTTTCAAATGTATATTTAAAAGACAGTATTCATGATTTTGTCCAAAAACATGTTCCTGGATTATTTAAATACTTTGAATAGGGGAGGTTGATAATTTATGATTGATGAAAATGAATATATTGGAAGATTAGAAAAGATTATTGACAAACAAGATGATTTGTTAAAGCATTTGGATGCTAAGTTTGACCAACAACAAACAGTAAATGATGAGTTATCAAAGCAAAATCAAATTTTAAGGGAGGATATAAAAAAACATAAAACTCTCTTAATGGACATGAACAAAACTGTTAACCAGCATAAAAATGTAGTTAAAAAAATAAAAAAGGAATTGGAACAACAACTTAAAATACAACAAGATTTACACAAGGATTATGGAGAAGTAATTAAACAATTAACTGATGAATTAGAGGAGGAACAAAATAAATCCAAACAGTTTTCACAAACAAATCCTCAGAATGATTCTTCTAAACCTAAAAATTCCAATAACTCTTCTAATAAAGTTGAATTACCTCCAAAAGAACATGAAACTAATTATGTTGCCAGTGCAACTAATTTATTTAATGATATGAAGGAAAAATCTTCAGATGTTGGTAGTGATTCATCTAATTCAAAAAATGATGTTCCTAAAAAAACAGAAGACTCAAAAGATGATAAAAATTCATGTCCAAATTGTGGGGCTGAGATTCGGGAAGGTTATGTTTTCTGTGAATCATGTGGTACTAAGTTAAATTAAGGTGTTTAAATGGGTTTTTTTAACAATATGAAACATATCAAAGATAAAGCTTTGGAAAATGAAAAAATCCAAAATATGGAACAGCTTCAGGTTGTCTTTGATGCAATTGATGATCAAGCAGAAAGAGAAGATGAAAAAAAACTAAAAGAAAAAGAATATTATGAAAGTTTAACTCCTGAGCAAAAAATTGAATATAATCGTATTAAAAAAAGAAATAAAAATCTTAAAAGACTAGGGATGTATGGTTTGACTGCAGCAGGAATGGCAACAGGTGTTGGAATTCCAGTAATGATGGCTGCAAATATTGGAACTATTCTTTCTGATGATAGTTTAACTTATGATGAAGAAAAACATCAAGAAAAATTAAAAAAATCTCAAAATAGGCGGTCCAATAGTTCAAGCCAAACCCCTACAAAAAAACAAAAGAAACCTAGGGAATATTTCACTATTGATTATGATTCAAATGGATTTCCGGAGGTTTCAACTTTAGTGGATTTTGACCCTTATCTCTTAGATTTTAGATATGAAGAATTAATAAAGGATTAGTGATATTATGGCTAATGAAGAAAATGTTGATTTAGATGGTGATGGTTATAAAGAAAGTATAGTATCAGATCAAAGTGGTGATGGTAACTATGATACCGTAGTAAGTGATACTGACGGTGATGGTAACTATGATACTGTTGTAATGGACACTGACGGTGATGGTTATGCAGATACGGCAGGTGTGGATACAACAGGTGATGGGAATATAGATACTGTTGTTTATGATACTGACGGTGATGGTTATGCTGATTATGCAGAAGTTGACTCTGACGGTGATGGTTATGCCGATTTTGCAGCAGCAGACACTACTGGAGATGGTGAATTCGACACCTTTGGATATGACACTAATGGTGATGGTTATATTGATGCAGTAGAATATGATACTGATGGTGATGGAAATGTGGATTATGGGGTTTATGATACTGACGGTGATGGTTATGCCGATTTTGAAGCTGCAGACACCACAGGTGACGGTCAATATGATACATTTGCAGGTGATGTTGATGGTGATGGTTATGCCGATTATGTCGCACAGGATGTTGATGGTGATGGAAACATTGATATTGCGGCTGTGGATACCGATGGTGATGGTTATGCGGATACCTATGTAGCTGACACAGATGGTGATGGGAATCCGGACACTTATGGATTTGACTATGATGAAGATGGTGAAATCGATGAGTATGGTATTGACGAAGACGGTGATGGTGAAATTGACTACTATGAAGATGATATTGATGATGATTCATTCGATGACTTCTTTGATGATGATTTTTAGGAGAGGAATATGGTAAATTGTTCTAATTGTGGTGTTGATGCGGGAGATAACAATTTCTGTCCTAATTGTGGTACTAAGATAATTGTTGAGGAATATAGTTCTATCTGCCCTAATTGTGGTGTTGATGCGGGGGATAGTAATTTCTGTCCTAATTGTGGTACTAAGATAGTTGAAGAAGATTTTAAAACATTATGTCCAAGCTGTGGTGAAGATGTTGGAGATAGTATTTTTTGTCCGAAATGCGGCACAAAAATGGGTGAAGAAATGCTGGAAAAAACTTGCCCCAGTTGTGGTAAAACTTTAAATGAAAATGCAAATTTCTGCCCGTATTGTGGTTGGTCTGAATCTCAAAATTATCCGAAATCTAGTGTTGATAAAATTATCAATGCTGAAGAAGTTGTTGCGGGTAAGTTTGGAGAAACTTTGGGTAAAAGTAGAATTATGGATTCAATAATAGATAAATCATTATCTATTAGAAAAAAATACGGCAATGCAGATAATAGTACGGCAAACCGTAAATATTATGAAAAAATTGAGCCTGTATTTTTAGAAGTTTACGATTCAATTGACGATGATTATTTAAAATCTATTTTGCTTGTGGTAAGACAAAAGCACGATAATCAAGGTGGAGGGCTTGTAGGAATAGTTGCAACAAAAGTAAATACTCCCACAACTGGAATGTCTCATGATGACGCCGTCCAATATTATGTTGATATGGCCAACAGTCTTCAAAATGAAATCAACCAAGAAAAACAGAATGGAACATTTGATGAGGATGAATTCTATAAAAGAAAAATTAAAGAGTCTACCTTTGGAAACATGTCCTCCATATCTGGTTTAAAATATTTTAAAAAATGAAAAATAATAAATCAGTTATTTTCATTAATCTTTTCTTTTTTTATATTTAACAATACCATTAAATATCACCAAAAACTAAAATTATAACATTAACAAGTGGAGCATAATGTTATGAATAAAAGAAAAATAGAGCTTTCAGGCCATATTATTGACTCATTGATGTTAACAAAGACAATGGCAATAATCATGGATAAAGGCGGAGAATTTGATATATTGGAAATTGATGTTGGAAGAAAAAAATCAGATGTTAGTAGAGCAAAAATTGAAGTTTCTGCAGAATCTCCCGAATTATTGAATTCCATTTTAGATGAATTGTCTGTTCTTGGTGCTTCAATTGATGAGATAAAGGAAGTTAATCTTATATCATCAACTAAAGACAAAGTTGCTCCTGAAGGTTTTTATTCATCATCCAATCACACAACCCACATCTATTACAATGGAAACTGGATGCTTGTTGAAGATATTGAAATGGACTGCGTAGTTGTTGTTGATGAGGATGTTCCAAGGGCTTATGTAAAGCCAATTGCTGATGTAAAATCCGGAGATAAGATTGTAGTTGGTCTTGACGGTGTCAGAGTTACACCACCTCACAGATCAAGGAGCGAACAGCAGGTATTTGAATTCATGAACAGTGAAGTGTCTTCCGAAAAACCTCTTATGAGTTTAATCAATGGTATAGCTGATGAAATGAAAGAAATCAAAGCTAAAGGTGGAAAAATAGGTATTGTCGGCGGACCTGCTATTGTACACACTGGTTCCGGCAAATATCTTGCTTCTCTTATAAGACAGGGGTATATTGATGTTATACTTGCAGGTAATGCATTGGCTACTCATGATATTGAATCCAATCTTTTTGGAACTTCACTGGGTATTGAGGTCGAAACAGGAAAAATTGTTGGTCACGGCCACACTCACCATATGAGGGCCATCAACAGAATCAACAAGTCAGGTTCCATTATGCAGGCGGTTGAAGACGGAACATTAACTGGCGGAATAATGTATGAATGTGTAAAAAACAATGTTCCGTATGTTCTTGCAGGTTCTATCCGTGATGACGGACCTCTTCCTGATGTCATAACCGATACAGTTGAAGCCCAAAAGCTTATGAGGAAATATGCTCAGGAAGTGGATATGGTTTTAATGATTTCCACAATGCTTCACTCCATTGCAATGGGTAATCTTCTTCCGTCAAGGGTTAAAAGTATCTGTGTAGATATCAATCCATCCACAGTTACCAAATTATCTGACAGAGGCAGTGCGCAGGTTGTAGGTATTGTAACTGATATAGGCACATTCCTGCCGCTTTTATATAATGCACTGCAAGATGATTAGCATGAAATTCACTGCTTTTATTTTGGATGTCTTAACAGATTCCGTTTATCCTGCCAGAATAACAATAGAAGAGGGAATTTTTAAGGAAATAGTTCCAATCAGCGTTAATGCACAAACTAAAATTGATGTTGAAGGTCTGATGCTGCCGGGTTTTATAGATTCACATATTCATATTGAAAGCAGTATGATGACACCTGCGCAGTTTGCAAGGGTTGCAGTAAGGCACGGTACTACTGCTGTTGTATGTGATCCTCATGAAATAGCCAATGTAAGTGGCATTGACGGAATTGAATTTATGATTGAAAATGCATCTACAGTTCCCTTTAATTTTTATTTTGCCGCACCTTCATGTGTTCCTGCAACATCATTTGAAACATCAGGTGCAACAATAGATTCTGAAGACATTGAATATCTGCTTCAAAAACCTGAAATCATTGCACTTGCCGAAATGATGAATTATCCTGGAGTTATCGGCGGGGATGATGAGGTTTTAAGGAAACTTAAAATTGCAAGAATGTATAAAAAGCCGATAGATGGTCATGCACCACTTGTTTCCGGAAAAGATTTGGATAAATATATTGAGCAGGGTATAGTAACTGACCATGAATGCAGCACTTTCAAAGAAGCTATCGAGAAAAAGCAGAAAGGCATGAAAATTATGGTACGTGATGGTTCATCTGCCAAGGATATGGAAGCCCTCTTTGATTTTTCGCAACGTATAGAATTTTACAGAAATCAGGACAGTTTCGGAATAATACCTAATGAAGTTCTCTCAAGAAGACTTCACTCACCTATCTTTGATTTTATAGTAAGTGATGATAAAAATCCGAAAGATTTGGTTAATGGTCATTTAAATGAATCAGTCAAAAAAGCGGTTGATTTGGGAGTTGATGTGATTAAAGCTATTGAAATGGTAACTATAAATCCTGCAGCCCATTACGGAATTGACGGAGGATCAATTGTAACAGGCTCTAAGGCGGATTTCATTATTGTAGACAATCTGGATAATCTCAACGTATTGAAGACATACATTTCCGGAAAATGTGTTTTCGATGGTGAAAACGTTTTATTTGATGCTGAAGAAGTACAGGCAAATAATTCGATGAATGTGGAGAAAAAATCACCTTGTAACTTTGATATTTACTTTAATGGTGATGAATGTGAAGTAAACGTCATTGAATGTGCCAGCGGAGGCCTTATTACTCAAAAAGGAATTGCAAAACTTTCCTCAAATGACGGTATTGTCCAGCCTGACATATCTGGGGATGTATTGAAGATTTCTGTTGTTGAACGTCACGGTTCAAACAATGTTGCTAATGCATTTATTAGAGGATTCGGTCTTAAAAAAGGAGCTATCGCTTCATCAATTTCACATGATTCACATAATATTGTTTCTGTGGGATGTTCTTCGGAAATGATGGCCAAAGCCGTGAATAAGGTAATAGACAATGGCGGGGGAATTGCTGTAGTCGGTGATGACTTTGAAGACTTGCTGTCTCTTCCGATTGCGGGTTTGATGAGCAATGAAGACGGTTTGATTACTGCAAAAAAATTATTCGGACTGCAGAAAAGAGCATTTTCTCTTGGATGCAAGCTTGAAGCACCATTCCTGACAATGGGATTCATGGCCCTTCTGGTAATTCCGTCAATCAAACTTTCTGATAAGGGATTGTTTGACGCAGATAACTTTGAGATGATGGATGTCATTAGAAACTAAAGGTCATAGCCTTTACTTTCCAATTCTTTTTTTATTTCTTTCATGGCCTTTATATCATCTATGCGGCCAACTTTTTTTACAACACGGTAGGCTTCCCTGAATTTATTCAGATAATCTTCTTTTTGAGCATCGCTAACATTATCAAAACGGCTGAAATTTGTCAGAGACTCGATTACATAGCTGAAACCCCTGTTGAATGCTTTTGTATTTTTATTGATGACCAGTTCAGTCACTTTTGATTTGATTACAATGGCTTCATCTTTCTTTTTTATAGGATCGCTTTGTTTTACCGCTTCAATTAGTGAGATAACTTCGCATTTAAAATAGGCATCAGCATCATTCAGGGTCATATCTTCATCAAATGAATCCTGGGGGAGGTTTTGGAGTGTTGAAACTGCAAAAAGTTCTGGGTCATAGGTAATGTTTACAATAAACTCTCTGTTTTCAATGATATTGTCTAAGGTGTGGCTTCCTTTAAAAATACGGATTACAATAACGTCCGGACCGGAACATATCACACCTATAGGTGCTGCATTGAATGTGTTGTCAGTGTTTTTTGTGGTAATTATTGTCTCGTATTGTCTTCCTTTTTCCATTCCGATTAGTGATAAATCAATTTCCATAATCATCATTTTAATATTTTTTAAAAAACCTTTTTATATGTTAATTTACAATATATTAATTATAATATTTAATTTTAAAGGAGTTTAAGCTATGAAATATAAAATGTATGATGAAATGATGGAACAGCCAGAGTCACTTCAAAGGACTTTTGACAGTGAACTTCCAACTATGGATGAAGTTTCACAAAAGGTTTTAGAAGCCGACAAAGTTTATTTGGTAGGGTGCGGAAGTTCTATTTCAACCTGTTACAGCGTTCGTGACGCAATCAGAATGTCTTCCACCAATATTAATATTGAAGTGTATGCAGGCTATGAATTCTACTATAACAAAAAACTGACAGAAAACGAGAACTCTATTGCAATATTCACCTCACAATCTGGTGAAACCGCCGATACTTTAGCAGCATTGAGAAAAGCTAATGAGTATGGAATACACACTGTTTCTATTTCAAATGAACCTGAAAGTTCAATGATTAAAGAAGCTAAAACTCCAATCACAACAAGATGTGATACTGAAACTGCTATTCTTGGTACAAAAACCTACATTACTCAACTAGCAAGCCTTTACTACATTCTGTTCAAAGCATCAGACTATGAAAATAAAGCGCAATTATTAGAAGAATTGCTCACCATGCCTGAAATGCTTGAAAAACTTTTACTTTTAACTGAAGATGACAACAAGGCTTTAGCTGAAAAATATGCTGGTGAAGATATTTTCTACTGTTTAGGAAGCGGTCCTAATTTCGGTCTTGCATACAAATTGGCAATGACAATGCTTATGGAAGGAGCAATCAAGCATGCATGTCCGGAATATGCAGCTGAATTCAGACATGGATTAATTGAAAGAGCAGAAAAAGATGTTCCGGTAATTATTATATCATCTGATTTGGAATCTGATGAGATTACTCAAAAAGCTATTGATTTTTGCGTCAACCTTGAAGCAAAAACAATATTATATGAATTAAAAGATTATGCTGATGTGGATAAATTATTGTCCCCATTTATCTTTGTAATTCCGCTTGAATGGTTTGTATACTATCTTGCTCACTTTAATGATGAAGATCCTGGTGCAACCAGACACATAGGAAAAGTTAGATACTAAATGTAGATTTAATCTACATTACTTATTTTATTTTTTAAAAAAGAGAATAAAAGTAGATAATTAGTCTACTTTAATTTTATGTTTTGGTATAATTAATTTTGGAAGTGTTATTCTAACAGTTCCGTTTTTGAATTTAGCTTTAATGTTTTCAATGTCAATACTGTTTTCGAATCTTACAGTTTTAACGCATCTACCGTATTTAATGGCGGAGACAATTACTTCAGCTTCATCTTCTTCATCGAATTCTTCAATGAATGGTGTGAATGTACATTCGATAGTGATGTCATTGTCACCGGCTTCGATTAAAATGTTCTTTTTGCTTACACCAGGCACTGCTGCTTTAATGTGGTAAACATCAGGAGTTTCAATTAAATCGATGTCTAAAGTTTGTACGGTTGATTTTTTGTAATCTTGATATTTCTGATCAGCATTTTTTTGCATGTTTTTAATACTGTCTTTAAATTCGTCGATGGTTTTAGATAAATCGCTAATTACATTGTCTGCAATATTTTTACCTTTTTCTTTTTTATCTTCAAAAGTTTCTTTAATATCTTTTTCTTCATCGAATTCTTCTGCAGTTTCTTCAACTTTTTCTTCTTCGAATTCTTCTTTTTTATCTGAAATTTTAGTTTCGATTGTATCTGAATCTACCATAAATTTCACACTCCTTTTTAGGATTAATGTATGAATATATTTTATTTACCTTTTGTTACTATATAAAGTTTTCTATTAAATTTACTAAAAGTTATTAAAAAGTAATTCTGTTAAACTTTTGTTTTATATATTGTTGATACTTTATTTTATAATAATCACGAGTTTTTCAATCAATGGTATAAATAATGCTTTTTAAATTGTTAAAATTGGATTATGTCTATTTTAATTAGTTAAATTATATTGATTATATTTTGGAATAACTATTTTTTTTTTTAAATGGTGGTGTCAATATTAAAATGCACAGGATTTAATTACAATTAATATATGATTGGTGATATGTCAAAAATAATTTATATATTGGGGGAATATGGGCAATTCACGAATATTGAAAATAATACTTCCATGGGACATTAAAAGTTTATCAATGGTGGAAAGACTATGTTCTATAATAATTTAGTTGGGTTCTCTTTTATTATTGGCTATATTAACTTAAATGACTTTTTTAGTATTGTAATATGGATATTATATTGCATTTTGGATTATGAAAGATTAGAAAAGAAATATTAAATCAGGTCTGATATTGGATTTGGAAATACTTATGAATTTTTGTTCAGTATGCTTTTTTTGTTGTATATTATAAATATTGCTTTTTTGGAAATATTTCAAAAAAAGGTTTATTATATGAGTAATATAGTATTAATTATGGTTGTCAAAAGAAAATTTTCAGTTGGAATTGTGGATATTGAAAAAATAGAAGAAATAAATAATATTATACTAAAATATGCTGCATTCATTGAACAGCATTCAACCTATGATTATTTTCATCTCAGACCCATGAAAAGTGAAGATGTCAACCAGGATGTTACAGTTTTCTACTTAGAAGTTGAAAACGAATCCGAACGGGATAAAATAGTATATGATTTGGTTGAAGAATTGAACCAGTTAAATACTCTATACTCCCTTAGAGATGAGGATACGGGTGAAATAATTTTAATAGTTGAAGATGCGATAGCACTTGTAATTAAATTTGACAATGTTAAATTTATGAATGAAGGTACCTACGAAAAAATAGATGCATTTAATCATTTAAAAACTGAATTCGGTATATGCAAAAATTATAATCCTCATTTTCGCTCAGTTGAAAATATATCAATTGAAAACAAGCCTCTTGAACCTGAAACAATTTATCTGTTCTCTGAGTCTCCAGAAGACCTTTCAAAATTAAAAACATTAATTTCTCAAAAGATTATGGAAATTGATTCCAATATTGAAATAGAAACTAAGTATTTCGAGTTTTTAGATTAGAGTCTTGCACTAAATCAAAATATAGCTTAAAATAGATTTAAACTATGGGGGATTAATTTTTCTCAATAATTACTTTTTTTTAATCTTTTACTTGATTTCATGATTTGTTAGTCATATTACCTTTTTTAATAATAATTTTATAATGGGATTGAAAATAAATTTCTCTTGTATAATTTACAGGAACAATGCATATGACAATCTAGTTATTGCAATAGGATCTCAACTGATTGCTGAAATTTGACATTGATGGGTGGAATGACGTCTCTCGGCTGACCAACATCGGGGATAGAAAAATCATTCAGGAATCCCTCACGGACAAAATGATATAGTATTCATCTCAAATCTTTCATCGGCATTGAAACGGCCTATGAATTAGCAAAAAATAGGGATATAATACAACATTCCTTGAAAAACTTTCTCTGCCCAGCAATTGTTTTTGGATGGGAAAATATCCGAAAATCTAATTGAATTAAATGAAAGTGTGACATTTGAAGCTGTCATATTCATCATTCCTTTCAATATATTTTTAAAATATCTTTAAAATGGATATTTGAGCAAATAAATAATTTAATGGCTTTTATTTATTTAATAATTATGTAAGTGTGTACTTACATTCGAAAAAAGTTATATATGGCTAGTTTTATATAATTAACTATACTTACGAGAGGCACACTTACCTCAAACCATTCTCAGGTGTAATTAAAAAAATTAAATGTGATTATCATGAATACAAAAAAAATATTTTTTGCAATAATCGTCACTGCACTTCTAATGGGAGGCGTTTGTGCCGCAAGTGTAAACGATTTTAAACTAGACAGCAATTATAAAAGTATCTATAATGGTGAATACTACTCAGTATCCGCAAACGGCAATCAGGATGCAGGAATTTCAATTTATAAAAATGTAAATGATGATGTTTACGACGATGTGGAAAACGATGACATCTTGGATAATGTGATTCACCACGACGGAAGAGAATACCTATATTCTGATGACGATTTAAGTGTTAATGTAAACTCTGACCACATTGCAAACTTCACTGACTATGATCACGCAACCCATGGTGCATCTGAAATTGTATCTGCTGGAGGGGAACAATACGTTGTTGTTGCATGGGCTAAAGACTCAAGCAACATGAACACTGCCAAACTGATTTCAACATTAAATCAATTCAACAAAAACAACAATGTTAAACCGGTAGCATTCTAAAACCGGAATTGTCAATTGGGAAACTCCTTTCCCAATTTATTAATTTTTCTCCATATTTTAATTTTGGGAGATTAACTCTCCTTTAAACTTTATTTTTTGTTATTGATTTGAAATTTGGTGAAATTTCGTTAAAAAACAGAATGCCACGACTGGTGGTGTCGTGGATAGTAGAATTCTCTACATTTTTTTATTATTTCATTGCTTTGTAAATACCAAAAAGGAATAGTGTAAATGATACAACTGTTGCTGCAGAAATTCTGTTACCTATAATGATTGAACCTATTGAAATTAATAAACAAAGGACTCCGCCAATAAAGTATTCGTTTGTAAAGTTCATTTTTTCACCTCGGTAATATTTGTAAAAAAATATATATTTTTAATAATATTTAAATGCTTGTTCAAAAATTCTAAGAGGTATTGATGTAAAATGAACATTGCAAAAAATAATAAAAAAAGATGTGCTCAATTTAAAGCACATTTTCACATTCAATCAGTCTCTTCTGAAGAGGTCTCTTGTGTATA
Source organism: uncultured Methanobrevibacter sp. (assembly GCF_902764455.1). Classification (NCBI taxonomy): domain Archaea; kingdom Methanobacteriati; phylum Methanobacteriota; class Methanobacteria; order Methanobacteriales; family Methanobacteriaceae; genus Methanobrevibacter; species uncultured Methanobrevibacter sp. The sequence goes on along the minus strand of NZ_CACWVY010000001.1, from coordinate 83,852 downwards.
CCTTATCCACAACATCTCCAAGAAGGTCTAAATCATAGCGGTTTGCTAAAATAACGTCACTTTCAGCTTTAAAACGATCAATGTCATTTACCACTTCGGATTTGAAGAATTCACTTCCATCCTCTAATGTAGGTTCATATATAATTATTGGAATTCCTTCCGCTTTTATCCTTTTCATGACGCCCTGTATTGCTGATGCACGGAAATTGTCACTGTTACTTTTCATGGTAAGTCTGTAAACACCTACAGTTTTCGGATTTCTTGAAATAATCTGGTTTGCTATGAACTCTTTTCTAACAGCATTTGAATCGACAACTGCTTTTATCATGGTCTGCGGAACATCTTTATAGTTTGCCAATAGCTGTTTTGTATCTTTTGGCAGGCAGTATCCTCCGTAACCGAATGAAGGGTTATTGTAGTGTCCTCCAATACGAGGGTCCATACATACTCCGTCGATAATCATTTGTGTGTCAAGGCCTTTGGTCTGTGCATATGTATCAAGTTCGTTGAAGTAACTCACCCTTACTGCAAGGTAGGTGTTTGCAAAAAGTTTGATTGCTTCGGCCTCTGTCAAATGTGCCAATAGTATTGGAATGTCCTGTTCTGGCCAGCCTGATCTTTTTTCTTCTTCTCTTGCACCTTCCAGAAGTAAATCTGCAAACATTTGCCCTTCATCTTTTTGATTATCATCGCATCCTACAACTATTCTGCTTGGGTGGAGGTTATCATAAAGAGCCTTTGATTCACGAAGGAACTCTGGTGAGAATATAATGTTTTCAACGCCGTACTTTTCACGTACAGACTCGGTATATCCGACAGGAATTGTTGATTTAATAACCATCAATACGTTAGGATTGACTTTTAAGGTCCATTCTATTGCATCCTCAACAGCTGAGGTATCAAAGAAATGATTGACATCATCATAATTTGTAGGTGTAGCTATAATGACAAGGTCAGCACTTTTGTAAGCGGCTTCCTTATCTGTGGTTGTATAAAGATTAAGTTTCCTTTCACCTTCACGGACCTCTGTAAAAAATCTTTCTATCTCATCATCCTGAATGGGACTTATAAACTGATTCAGCATTTCAGCTTTTGATTCTGTTGTTGTAATTGCAGTAACATCATGTTTTTGAGCGAGTAAAACTGCAAGGGAAAGACCTACATATCCCACCCCCGCAACTGTAATTTTCATTTTTAATTATCTCCTGTTTTTATTATTCAATTACTTTAATAATTTATATCTTCTATTTAAAAAACTTTGTTCATAAAATTGTAATGCATTTTCCTTTAAAAAAAGATATTTATTTATAAAACAAATTATAAATAAACTAATAACTTATGGAAAATTATATTAAATGAGGTATGGTATTATAGATATCAATAGAGAAAAGTCATTAATTCGTTCCAATGAGCTTGATAAAATAGCTTTGGGAGATATGGAACATAAATCAAAAGTCAGATTAGGCTTTAGTGATTTTTCTAAAAAATTATATTCCAATACTAAAAATAAAATACTAAAGGAATTGAATGCAACTGAAGAAGACTGGAATGATTATAAATGGCAATTAAAAAATCGTATCAGTGATGTTGATGAAATTTCCAAGTATGTAAATCTAACTGATGAAGAATATGAAAATATAAAAAGGGTCAGTGAAGAGCACAGGTTTGCAATCACTCCATATTATTTTTCATTGATTGATTTTAACAATCCAAATTGTCCGATAAAATTACAGTCCATTCCAGATATCAGGGAACTGGATGAGGACGGACACTTGGATCCTATGAATGAGGAACAGTCAAATCCCTCAGGAAAAATTACAAGAAGATATCCTAATAAATTGATTATTAATGTTACCAATGCTTGTCCTATGTATTGCCGGCACTGCCAGCGACGCAGATTATTTGGCAATTTCGATAAAAATTCTTCTAAAGAAGATCTTGATGAATCAATTGAATTTATTGAAAATCATCCGACTATAAGGGAAGTATTGGTTACAGGAGGAGACGCTCTGCTTCTGTCTAATGATAGGTTGGAATATATATTTTCTAGATTATCCAAGATAAATCATGTTGATGTAATAAGAATAGGTACAAGGGTAATTGTAACTCTACCATTCAGAATCGATGAAGAGCTTGCAGTTCTTCTTAGAAAATACAAGGTGCAGGTTTCAACCCAATTCAACCACGCATCTGAAATTACTCCGGAGGCTGTAAAAGCAATCGATATGCTTGTTGACCATGGAGTGCTCATCAGAAATCAGATGGTGCTTCTTCATAACGTCAATGATGACAAGTACTGCATACAAAAAACCAATGAAGAGCTTCAGAAGTATCGCGTTATATCATATTATCTGTTCCATCCGAAAGATGTTAAAAGCACTAAGCACTTTCAGGTTGATATCTCCAAAGGTTTGGAGATTATGAAGCATCTTGAAGGCAGAACAAGCGGTATGTGCAAGCCGACATATGTATTCAATTCACCGGGAGGGTACGGTAAAATACCTCTGGTGCCTGTAGAGAATATTGAATATCAAAAGGATGGTTATAAGTTAACCACTTGGGAAAACAATGAAATAACATATGATTACAAATAGTTCTTTCAAATTTTTCCTATAATTTTTAAAAATTAGTATGAATGAGTTGATTACTAATGGATATTAGTAATACTCATCATCATCTTCTTCTTCACCGTTAACTTCAAAGTTGCGGTCTATTTTTTTAATGGTATCAATTTTTTTGTTAATTAAATCAATACCTTCTCCTTCAATTGCGGATATGAATATTGACCTCTCTTCATCGTCAATGTATTCGTTGAGGTATTCTTTGTCTTTAACAAGATCCATTTTATTGAATAAATAGAATACTGGAATTTCGGCAAAAATCTTTTCTATTTGCTTTAGGAGATTATACTGATTTTCCAGGTGGAATCCGCATGTTTCAGATGCATCAAAAATAAATAAAATTGCATCAGCCAAATGCTCAAGTGCTACAATTGCATTCATTTCAATATCGTTCATCTCCAAAACAGGTCTGTCTAAAAGTCCTGGAGTGTCAATAATCTGGATATGTTTCCAATGCCTTTCAGTATGTCCGATTTGAATTCCCTTTGTTGTAAAAGGATAATTCGCCACTTGAGGATCAGCTCCGGTAATCTGTTTTAAAAGTGTGGATTTTCCAACATTCGGAAAACCTGCTATTACGATTGTGGTTGCGTCAAAATCGATTGTAGGCATGTTTCTCAGGTTTTGTTTTGCAAAATCGAGAAAGTCCAAATCCTTTTTAATCTTATCTACAACAGATGCAATTCTTCCATAAGCCTGTTTTTGAATTGCTGTTGCATTTTCAGACGGATTTTTCCTAATTTTTGCACCGTACTCCTTTTCAAGTTGGGTTATAATCCCATAAGCCCAGTTAAGCCCTCCAAGAGCCTGTTTCATATCATCTACTCCGACGGTAATGTCAATGTAATCCTGATAAAATGGGTGTAAACTTTCAATTTCGGGAACTGCATCAAGTATTGATTTCAATTTGTCTTTGATGACCTGGCAGGAAGTGACTACTCTTCTCTCTTCAATCCTTTTTCCCTTTAAATGTTTAGGTATTTTTTGACTTCTCACTAGGTCTGCTTGTTTTTTTCCTCGGCTGAACCCTTTGTCTAAAAGTTCTTTAGTCGTAGGTATTGTCGGTATCATCATTTTAATCACTATTTAAAAATTTGTCCTTGGAATTTATAGACGTCACAGCTTTCATCCATCCAGCTATCTGCACTGATTCCAGCTTTCATACAGGTGTTTTCTAAAAACTCTTCCACAGTAAATGCATGTTCTGTTGCAACTTGCGGAAGCAGAAGTCCTCTTGAATAGCCTTTTTGGATGATTAAACCGTCTTCACCGATAACTATTTCATCAAAGTACTGTTCGGGAGCGGCAACTTCAATTAATTCAGGAGGGGTTAGAACGGTCACTTCAAAGTCAAGAATTTGAAATTCGTCTTTGGTTACTGCACTGAATCTTGGATCGTTGAAAGCGGCTGCAATGGCCACATCGATTGTTGCTTTTATTGCAGGTTCAATTGGTTCTGCATATCCTATGCATCCTCTCAATGTATTATTCTTGTTTAATGTAACGAAAACTCCTAATTTTTCATCTAATTCAATTGGGTAATCTTCAGGTATTTCTAATTTTTCTCCAGTTTCTATAAAATGTCCAATAGCTTCTTTAGCTAAATCTACCAAATATTGTCCGGCTCTATCAGTTATCATTATCCCATTCCTCCAACTAATGCATTTAATATTCTTGTATGTGGTCCTCCATCACCTACTGGGGCTATCTGACCATCTTTTCCACAAAATCCGACACTCAATTTAAAGTCATTTCCAATTGCATCAATATTTTTTAAAGTTTCAAGTATATTTCCTGATAATGAAACATCTCTTACAGGAGTGGTCAGCTGACCGTTTTCAATCAGATATCCTTCGGCTGCATTGAACTGGAAAATTCCTTTTCCTGTATCGACTTGTCCTCCTCTGGAACCTTTCAGATAAATTCCGTTAGGAATATCTTCAAGCAGTTCCTCAAAGCTATTGTCACCTGGCTGAAGGTAGGTATTGCTCATTCTGACTATTGGTTTTTCAGAAATAATTGACCTTGCATTTCCAGAAGATTTCATGCCTAACTGTGATGATGTTTCTCTTGAATTTAAAAGAGATATCAGTTTTCCGTCTTTAACCAGCTGATTTGGTTTTGTTTTAATTCCCTCTACATCGTAGGGATAATATCCAAAACCTTCCTTTAGACTGGCATCATCAAAGATATTGACAATATCTGAAGCGATTTGCTCTCCGAGTTTTCCTTTAAGGATGGAATCGTTCTGCAGAATCAAATCTCCTTCAACAGCATGACCTAATGCTTCATGGATTAAAACGCCTGTCAGTTCGGGGTCTGCTATTACCGGAAATTGTCCTGATGGTGCAGGTTCGGCGTCAAGCAATCTGACTGCTTTTTCCCCGATGTTTCTTCCAAATTCTTCAATATCTTGTTCGCTGATTGCTTCAAAGCCTTTCACTCCTCCAAGACTTCCATGACCAAATTGGATAATTTCTCCATCTGTTGCAGATGCATTCAATGCCATTCTGACTCTTGATGTTTTTACTTGAATTTCAGAACCTTCACTATTCATAAACAGCTCATTTACTTCGCTGTCAGTGTAGCTTGCAGTTGTACTGTTGACTTTATCGATTGCAGCAGCATCGCTTGCATCTTTCATTAAGTCTTTTTTCTCATCAATGGGAATGTCTTTGAAAGGTATCTTAACGTCAACTGCAATATTGTCTTTAATTACTTCACTTTCACTTAGTTTGACATCTCCTTTAAGGGAGTTGGATAATTTGATTGCAGTTTCAGTGATTTCGTTAATTTTTGATAAGTCTGTTGTGTATGCAAAACCCCATGCTCCGTTATTTAACACTCTAATTCTTGCACCTAAACTCATTCCAGTGTTAATTTCATCTACATTTCCATCTTTCATTAATATTGATGTGTTTTCACCGATTCCACAACGGATGTCAATGTAATCTACTTTGGGGGTTGTTTTTTCAATAACTTTTTCAAATAAAGAAATATTTTCTTCCATTTTTATCCCTCAAATATTTTTAATCTAATATATATTTGTTTCCAATATTATAATAAACTTTTTTATATATGGATTGTTATATATAATAGTAGTTATTTATTGGGTGAGACTATGATTGTCATTATTGGGACTGGTGCTGGTGGTGGGATTTTAGCCCGTGAACTCGCCAAAAACGGTCAAGAAGTGGTCATGTTAGAAAAAGGTCCTTACATAGAACCTAAGGATGCATTTGAGTGTTATGATAAATATGGGCATGGAATTGATTTACTATCAACAACATGTATTGCAGGCTCTACAATTGTATCAATGGCCAATATGGTAAGGGCTCTTGATGAAGAATTTCATGAGTATGGTATTGATTTAACTGAAGAATATAAATATGTTGAAGAGTTAGTAGGAGTTCATGAATTGGATGATTCTCATATAGGTCAGGGAACCCAGCTATTTTTAGATGCTGCCCGTGATTTGGGCCTTGATGTGCAGAAAATGCCAAAGGCAATTCGTGAGGAAGACTGCATACAGTGCGGTAAATGCGCTTTTGGATGTCCGGTTAATGCCAAATGGACTGCAAAGGATTTTGTAGATGAAGCGGTTGAAGCTGGTGCAACTTTGATTTGTGATGCTGAAGTGACTGACATTATCCTTTGTAATATGGAAGCCTGTGGTGTTAAATATGTTAAGGATCATGAAGAGAATTTAATTAAAACTGATAAAATTATATTGTGTGCCGGTGCTATCAATACTCCTGTAATTTTGAAAAATATGGGATTGACAGGTATTGGCCGTGAATTGTTCTTTGATCCATTTGTAACTGTTGGAGGATATTTGAAGGATGTTAACTTTAACAGTGAGGTTCAGATGGCTGGTCTTGTAAAAGGTGAACACTTTGTTTTATCTCCTCATTTCTCAACATTTACTTTTGATGATGATGTTGAAGACAAGGATATATTTTCAATAATGGTAAAAACTCCGGATGAAGCAAAAGGATATGTTCACAGTGATGGCTTTGTTCAGAAAGTCAATACTATTGAAGATATCAGGTATTTGGCTGAAGGTGTGGCGACTGCTGGTTTTATTTTGGAAAAAATGGGCGTTGATCCAAAAACAATACGTTCAACACACTACAGAGGAGCACATCCCGGCGGAACTGCAAAGATTGGTAATGTTGTAGACAGCAATCTTGAAACTGAAATTCCTAACCTCTTTGTCTGTGATGCGAGTGTTCTTCCGGTATCTCCTGGAAAGCCTCCTATTTTAACAATACTGGCATTGTCAAAAAGACTGGCTGATTACTTATTAAAAAAATAGAAGAAGATTATTCGAATTGTTTATCGATATCTTCTGTTTTTATTAATTTTTCACAGTAATGGCACCTTACAACTGGAGGATTTTTTTCAATAACATTAAATATAGGGGTTATAGGCTCATTTTCATAGTTTGTAATGCATTTTGGGTTTGTGCATTTAAGAATAGATGTGATTGTATCAGGAAGCCTAATTTTATCCTTTTTGACAGGTTCATAATCTCTAATAATGTTAATTGTAGCTTTAGGTGCAATTAAAGCAACTTGATTTAATTCTTTATGGTCAAGCTCTCTGCTTTCAATTTTTAAAATATCCTTTCTACCGATTTCGCCTGAAGAAACATTCATAGCAATGGTAACATTTACAACGTCATCATCAGGAAGACCTAGAATCTTAAGGATATGTAATGATTTGTTTGCAGTGATATGGTCAATAACTGTACCATTTTCAATAGCTTTAATTTTTAATTCGGATTTGTCTTTAGCCATTCAATCTACCTTTTATACATTTTTAAATCTTTCATTTCTATAATTGTTTCTGTATCCAAAGCCAGTTTATCCGGGTCTTTGTCTTTAGTAGCAATGGTAAAGCTTTCAATAACTCTGGCTCCACGCATTTTAACTTTCTCTTCAAGTCTTTTGATGTTGGTGTCGCCACGATTGGCATCCATTGTAGCAAAGAGTATCACATCTTTTCCTCTCAGGTTGCATCTGTCAATGATTGTAAGGATTGCAGGTGTTGGATTTCCCGCCCATGTTGGTGTTCCAAAATAGATTGTACTGTATGGGGTCAAATCAACACTTGCAGGGGCTATGTCTGTTTTTGTTTCTCTAAATGCATTAATTGAAGCAAATAGTTTGTTTTTAAATCCTTCACGATTTTTCAAATCATGAACTCTAAGTATATCTGCATGTAATTTTTTAGCCAAGGTTCTTGCCACTAAATCTGTTTTTCCGCCCTGTGAATAATAGATTATTAGTGTTTTCATCTTATCTCCTCTTATTTAAGGATGAAGACCGAAATGTGTTAAACCTAATGTTTCATCAATTCCGAGGATAATGTTCATATTTTGTATGGCCTGACCTGATGCTCCTTTTACAAGGTTGTCAATTACTGAAAGCATTATGAGTCTTCCGGTTTCATCAATTTCGAATCCTCCGATGTGTACAAAGTTTGATCCTCTAACTGAACTTAAGTGTGGGATTTCTCCTTCATCCATAAGCTTAATAAAGAATTCTTCTCCATATTCTTTTTCATATATTTTTCTGATTTCTTCTGGTGTGATGTCTGCATGTTCATCTTTCAATAAGCTGTGGCTTGTTGTTTGTATTCCTCTGATTACAGGCACCAGATGAGGTGTGAATGATACTTTAACATCTTCAAATCCATGTAGTTCCTGTTGAATTTCAGACATGTGTCTGTGTGATGAAATCTTATACGGGTTTACATTGTCTGCAATATTAGGGTAATGTGTGGTTGCAGACGGATTGACTCCTGCTCCGCTGACTCCTGTTTTTGAATCGATAATAATTCTGTCAACCAAATTGTTTTTAACCAGAGGGTAGGAGGATAAAATTGCTCCTGTTGGGAAACAGCCAGGATTTGCAACAAGGTCTGCTTTTTTAATTTCATCTCTGTACAGCTCAGGAAGTCCAAAGGCTCCTTTGTTTTTGCTGTCAGTGTGTTCCATACCGTACCATTTTTCATAAACTGCAGTATCTCGGTATCTGTAGTCTCCGCTTAAATCAACTACTTTCATGCCTGCATCTAAAAGTTCAGGAACGATTTTCATTGATGCGCCGTGTGGTGTTGCGGTAAATGCAACATCCACATCAAGTTCTGAAGGACTTTTATTTGTAAATACAAGTCCTGAATCTCTTACATGTGGGTGAATTTTATGTGCTGGTGTTCCATCATATTGTCTTGAAGTGATATCAGTGATTTCAACTTCAGGATGGTTTAAAAGCATTCTTAAAAGTTCACCGCCAGTGTATCCACTTGCTCCTATAATAGCTACTTTAAACATTTTCATAATCTCCTTAATCTTCACAATGGTCCAATATTTTTCCTTCAAAGTCTGTATTTTCTATTTTTCTGATAATTTTGCAGCTGCTGTCAAGTTCACAGTCACGATATTTTTCAATGCGTACGGCTTTTGCTTTCAATCCTCTTTTTTCAAGGGCTGTCTGCAGTTTTCCAATATCGTGGTTTTGATCAGCTCCTACAGTGATAATGTCCGGGTCAATTTCACGGACGATTTTAAAAACATCGCCGTTTGCATCACCCAAATAAGCGTCAGTTACTGGTTTTAGCATTTTGATTAATTCTAAACGTTGGTCCTCTCCAACTATTGGCACTCTTTTTCTTCTCTCAACAGTAGCATCACGTGCTACAACAACATAAAGCTCGGCATCTTCTCCACCTAGTTTTTTAGATTCTTCCAGGTAAACTCCATGTCCCGGGTGGAGTATGTCGAATGTTCCGGTCGCCATTATTTTCATTCAATTACCTCTTCTGATATTTTAAAGCTTCAGTCAAATCAATTTTATTAGTATAAAGTGCAGAACCGATTACAATTCCTTCCACACCACTTTCATTTAATTTTTTAATATCGTCTATTGTGGTGATTCCTCCTGAATAGACAATAGGCAAATCTACAGATTTTTTTAGCTCTTCTACAGGTTCTGTGTAAAAACCGCCCAAAAGACCTTCAACATCCACATTTGTAAATAATATGCTTCCTGCTCCATGGTCTTTAAATTCCTGTGAGATTTCAGACGGTGATTTGTCGATTTTTTCCTGCCATCCTTTAATAACTACTCTGTTGTCTTTGCTGTCAAGTGAAATCATTATCCTTTCTGAACCGTATTCTTCTGAAAGTTCAGTTATTGTTTTTGGATTTTGGATACCCATGGTTCCGATTATCAGTCTTTCGATATCCAAATCAAGTAACTGACGAGCATATTCTGTGCTTCTTATTCCTCCGCCAAGTTGGATAGGAACTGAAACTTCATTCAAGATTTTTTTAATAATATCAAAGCTTGCAACACCGTTTATTGTACCGTCCAGGTCAATAACATGTATGTTTTTTGCTCCTAAATCTTCCCAGTGTCTTGCAACAAGTTCAGGATTTTCTATTTCAACCATTTCACTTCCAGGTTCGCCTTGAACAAGCTGGACACATTTTCCATTCTTTATGTCCACTGCCGGCATTACTAACATTTCATCTTTTTTAAATGACATTTACATTTTTCCTGTACTATTTTATTATAATATACTTTTTAGTTTTGAAATGTTTTATATGTTTCTTATTTGTGAGTGATTTTAGGGTTATTTCTTCAAAATTTTATTTTGAAAAATGTTATGTTATTCAATTTTTGCAATGTTTTGATATTCTGTATTTTTGAAAAGTAATATCTTTTGGTTATAAATTAATCTTTGAATCATGTTTTCAGATGAACAAAAGTATAATTTAATTAATATGAATTACAAAATAGATATAGGAAGGCAATACCTATGAGTACAATTATTGAATTTAAAAACGTGGATAAGGTCTATAAATCTGGAGAACATATTCTAAAAGCTATGGATTGTGTTAATTTCACAATTGATGAAGGGGAATTTGTTGTAATTTTAGGACCATCAGGTGCCGGTAAATCAACACTTTTAAACTTATTGGGCGGTCTTGATACGGTTACTTCAGGTGAAATTGTTGTAAAAGGCAGTCATGTGGAAAAGTTTTCAGATGATGAGCTTACAACATATAGGGCTAAAAATGTAGGTTTTATCTTTCAGTTTTATAATCTGATTCCAAACCTTACAGCTCTTGAAAATGTGGAGCTTATGAAGGATATTGTGGATGTTGATATCAACGGATTGAATGTTTTAGATTCTGTCGGGCTTAAAGCTCATGCTAATCAGTTTCCTGCACAGTTGTCCGGTGGAGAACAGCAAAGAGTATCTATTGCAAGAGCAGTTGCTAAACAACCTACAATGCTTTTATGTGATGAGCCAACCGGTGCACTTGATTCAAAAACAGGTGTATTAATTTTAACTCTGCTTCAGGATATGAGTAACAACAATGGAACTACAGTCGTTATTGTAACTCACAATGCCATATTGGCAGAAGCGGCAGATAAGGTTATAAGAATTAAGAACGGCCAGATAGAAAGTATTGTCGTTAATGAAAATCCTAAACAGGTTGCAGATTTGGAATGGTAATTTGATTTTTTTGTTAAGTAAATCTTTAACTGAAATATGGCGGGAGAGCTAGAGTTCTTCTGTTTATGGATTAATTTGCAATTATTAACTTAAATGGCATTTTATTTTTCAATTGTAATTCTTTTTATATATATAGCCGGTTATGTTTTTACTGTGGTTTTTCTTTGATTATTTGATTGTATCTATAGAATTGAATTTTTAATCAAATTTCACTTATTTAATCTGAATTATAGTGATGTTGTTTGTAGATTTGCTTCAATAAATGTTGCACAATATTTCAATCAAAGAAATTATTTTTAAACAGTTTTTTATATAAATATGTTCTAATATTATATTATGTCACTTTCTCGAAAAATGCTTAGGGATATAAAAATCAATAAAACACAGTTTATTGCTATATTTCTAATGGCGTTTATAGGTATATTTGCTTACAGCGGAATATACTCAGAGTATTATGGGTTAGTGCAAACTTCCAATGATTATTACGATCAAACTAATCTGGCTGATGGCTGGATTTACAATACGGATTTTGATTCAGTTGATGTTGGCAAAATAAATGAATTTTCAACCCAGTCTGACAGACAGGGGGTTGTTCAGTCAGTGGCGGAAATGGACGGAAAGCCCGATATTACTCTGCATTTTGTAGAGAAAGGAACGATTTCGAAGTTTTATACCGCAGAAGGTAACGATTTTAATGCTTCTGATGATTCAGGAGTATGGCTTGATAAACGTTTTGCAGATGAGAGGGACCTTCATGTTGGAGATAACCTCACATTTGAATTTGATGGTTTGAAAATTAAAAAGGAGATTAAAGGAATAGGCTATTCTCCTGAATATGTATATGAAACTTCTCCAAGTTCGTTCACTCCTGATTTTTCACAGATGGGTTTTGCATACCTGTCAAGCAAAGCATATCCTGAAGATTTGCAATACAATACTCTTCTGGTTAAATATGATTTATCAGATAAAGAATTTAACCAAAAACTTGATGATTCTATTGATTATTTGTCATTCACTAAACAGCAGGACCATCTTAGTGTATCTAAATTTGGAGATGAAATGACTCAGCACAAGATGATAGGGGATGTATTTCCGATTGTTTTTATTTTGGTAACTTTTTTAACACTTCTTACAACTATGACAAGAATAGTTTCTCATCAAAGGACACAAATTGGCATTTTGAAAGCGGTAGGTTTTAAAGATTCAAGAATAATCCTGCACTATTTGTCCTATGCATTTTTCCCGGTTTTGGCAGGAGCTATTCTCGGTTTGATAACAGGACCTATGATTATTCCCAAAATGTTTTATCCGTCAATGTCTGTCAATTATAGCATGCCTTCATGGCATCCCGGTTTTGATATGAGTTTCGTATACATTGCTGTATTGCTGGTTGTGCTGTCAGTTTTTGTTACTTATCTCTCATGCAGAAGGATTTCCAAGGAAAATCCAGCAAATGCAATGAGGCCAAAGGCTCCCAACATTTCTTCAAAGAGTTTCATTGAAAGGTCAGGACTTTGGAAGCACTTAAATTTCAATATCCGGTGGAATTGGAGGGATGCAAGTGTTAATAAATTCAGGGCAGTCATGACAATAATTGGAGTTATGGGTTGTGTTGCACTTCTAATTGCTGCTTTTGGTATGAATGACAGTTTGGATGAATTGAAATCATGGGAATACGATGACATTAGTCATTTTGAATCTAAACTCCAAATTGCCAGAGATGCAAATCCAATGGAACTTTATTATGTTTTAAACGAAACCAACGGCAGTTTTATAATGCAGCAGTCAATTGAGATTAAAGCCAATGGCATTGAAGACACGGTGACATTACTTGCATCGAACAACACGGATTTGATATCATATACGGACAGCAACAGAAATCCGATTGATATTGATGAGGGTGATGTATCCATTTCAACAAAGCTTGCAGATAGATTTAATCTGGCTAAGGGAGATAAGATTAGATGGCACATTGTGGGAAGTGATGACTGGGTTACATCTAAAATAGGTCAGATACATGCAGAACCTATCTCCCAAGGTTTGATAATGTCTCCGGATACTTTGGATAATCAGGGTTTGAATTTCACTCCAACAAATATTTTAACTTCTGAAAAATTCGGAGAGAACTTTGATTCCATTAAATCTGCCACCAGTATTGATGATATGAAGGAAAGCTGGGATTTGATGACAACATCTGTAATGATGATGGTTTATGTAGTGACAATAGTTGCAGGAATCTTGGCCGTTCTTGTTATTTATAATTTGGAAATTCTATCATTTACAGAAATGGAAAGGGAAATTGCTACATTAAAGGTGTTGGGTTTTAAAACACGTTTCTTAAGGAAATTATTATTGACTCAGAATCTGGTTTTCACTTCAATAGGTTTTATTTTTGGAATTCCTCTAGGATTTTATTTCATGACATTAATGATGAATGCTGCTGGTGATTCACTTTATTATGTTCCTTCTTTAACTTGGGGAAATATTCTGTTAACTGCTGCAATAACATTTTCAATATCCATTTTTGTAAACTTATTGTTTTCAGATAAAATCAATGATTTGGACATGGTTGAAGCTTTAAAGGATGTTGATTAATATTGTTTCAATATTATTTCAGTTTTTCAATTTGCACTATTTTGCGGCGAATAAAACCAACACATGAATATTTTCTTTTAATTTAATTAATGAGTTTTTACATTAACGTTGATGTTTTTTAAAATCAAATCTAAATTTAAGTCAGGATATATATCTAGAACTTTTAAAAAACAAGTTTTGCCTGTTGGCTCAAATTGTTAATGTTAAATTAAATTTTAAAATAGAATAAAAAAAGTTCTTTAAAGAATATGAATTCTTTAAAGATTAATATATGTTTCATCTCGCCAAGCTTTCGAATCCTTTAGTTGCGAGTAATTTTGTAAATGACCCGCTTGGTTTCATGAGGATATTTCCTTTTGTGTACTGATCAAGAGCAGTTTTTACCATAGTACTTTTCTTTTCAGGGTCTTTAGTAGCGTTAACAAGAGCTTTTACTAAAACCATTACTGAATCTCCTCTGGACATGTTTCCTTGAACGTTTTCACTTCCAGGATATCCATTGTAAGCATCATTTGAACGTACAATGTCAGTTGCGGACAAATTACTTACTTGGCCGTCAACATAAAGTGGCCTTATTGAATCGATTACTGCATCAACACCATCAGAATAAACAATTACTACTGCATCTGCATGCATTCCGGTATTGGCCTCTACAATCTCTGCAGCATAATCCATACCCTGATCAGTTCCGCTCCACAATGAATCGTGAAGAAGCAGGTTTCCTGATGTAACTGGTGAGGCTACACTTGGATGTGTCATTCCTCCAGGGTATACTGGAGTATAATTGTCAAGTGAACCGTTTACTAAGTGTACCATAAATGCCATATCTACCGATCCATGGGACTGTTCTTCCTTATCTGAAGCTAATACTAAGATATTTTTATCTTCTGCAGTCAAATCGGGACCGCCTAAGAATAATGCTCCAGCAATCATAGCAAGAAGTCCAAGAAGAATAACAAGTAAAATTGCTATAATCAGTTTTTTTCTTCTTATCATATTTACTCCTATCCTTAATTTAAAAATATTTTTTTATAAAAAGTATTAAAAATTTATTTTAAATTACTTATTATGTTTTTAATTTATTATTTCAAAGCATATAAATATTTTCTAAATATCGTGCTTTTTTAGCATTATCATGAGTTTAATATATATACTGTGTGATTTATTTTTCCATTTTTTAATAAACAAATTTTAACATATCACAATATCATGATATGAAAACATTTAAATACATAATCATATCATAATATGTAAATATATAATATATGTGATGACTATGGAAAATAATAATCTTGAAAACAAAAATGAGGATATGTGTGAAATATTCGACTCTCATGAAGATGTTGTAGGTCGTGTAAAAGAGCGCATACCCGATGAAGC
Source organism: uncultured Methanobrevibacter sp. (assembly GCF_902764455.1). Taxonomy (NCBI): domain Archaea; kingdom Methanobacteriati; phylum Methanobacteriota; class Methanobacteria; order Methanobacteriales; family Methanobacteriaceae; genus Methanobrevibacter; species uncultured Methanobrevibacter sp. The sequence continues at coordinate 68,721 of NZ_CACWVY010000001.1, read as the reverse complement.
TGAATTTACAGAACTTTCAGAATTTTTCAAAATATTTGGAAATCCGACAAGATTAAAAATTATTTCCCTGCTGTGTATTGAAGATTTATGTGTTTGCGATATCTGTGAAGCACTTGATTTAAACCAAACTACTGTTTCAAATCAATTAAGAATATTACGTGCCAACAATATGGTAAAATATCAAAAAGAAGGAAAAATGGCCAGATATTCCCTCACAGACCTTCACATTGAAATGATTTATAAAGTAGGTTTAGAACATATATTAGAATAATTTTTAATTGGTGATACTATGGTAGAAAATAGATGTTATGATTCTGATTGCCTTGATGAGAATTGCCGCAATCCCAAACATTATGATTACATCTGTTTAGACCCAAATTGTGATGAAATTCACTGTGAAAATCCTGACCATTATAATAAGCAGTTACTGAGAGATTATCAGGCAAAAACTGATTTAAGTATATATGATCATAGCGAAAAAATAGATTATGATGAAGATGTTGATTTAAAGCTTTGTGGTTGCCCTGATTGTGCAGATGATGATGAACATGACCATGATCACGAACATGAGCATCATCATGACCATGGCCACGAACATGAGCATAATCATGAGCATGAGCATCATCATGACCATGGCCACGAACATGAGCATAATCATGAGCATGAGCATCATCATGAAGATGATGTTTGTACTGATGATGATTGTGGTTGTCATGACCATGAGCATGATGGTGATATAAGTCTTTGTGGTTGTCCTGATTGTGCAGATGATGACGATGATGAAGAATTATTGGCTGAAGGAAAACCACTATTGTCCAATAGACCGATACAAATAATCGTTGCCAGTGGTATATTATTTGTTTTAGGACATATTTTTGAATGGCTGTCATTTAGTCCAACTGTTGTTACTATAACTTATATGATTGGTGCAGTTATTGCAGGTTATGAAATTGCTATTTCCGCTTATAACTCATTAGTTAAAAGACACACTGTTGGTCCTGCAATGTTATTGTCAATTGCTTGTATTGCATCATTTATCATTGGACATCCTGAAGAAGGTGCTGCGGTCACTTTCTTGTATTATATTGCAGAATTTTTAGAGGACTATGCCGAACTTAGAGCTCAACGTTCAATTAAATCATTAGTTGAAATTACTCCGGATACTGCAAGAGTTAAAGTTGGAGATAAAGAAGAAATTAGGAATGTCGATGAAGTAAATATTGGTGATATTGTTATTGTAAAACCTGGTGATAAGGTTCCATTGGATGGGAAAGTAATTTCAGGTTCTTCTTCAATTAACCAGGCTTCCATTACTGGTGAAAGCGTTCCAGTCCTAAAAGAAATTGGGGATGATGTATTTTCTGGAACTGTAAATGAAGATGGATACCTGGAAATTAAAGTAACTACTGCAGCTAAAGATTCAGTTATCTCAAAAATTGTGACATTGGTTAAACGTTCACAGCTTAACAGATCAGAAACCGAAACCCTGGTTGAGAGAGTATCTAAATATTATACTCCTGCCATGATGATTGGTGCACTGTGTGTTGCAGTAATTCCGCCATTATTGTTTGGCCAAAACTTAATAGATTGGGTTTATAAAGCTCTTTCACTGCTGGTAATCTCATGTCCATGTGCATTTTTAATTTCAACACCTGTGGGAATGGTTTCTGCAATTACTTCAGCCACCAGAAATGGTGTTATTATCAAAGGAAGTTCATATGTTGAAGAAATGCGTAATGTTAAAGCAGTAATCTTTGATAAGACTGGTACTTTAACAGAAGGAAAATTTGTATTAAATGAGATTAAGGTTTTAGATGAAAATTATTCTGAAGAAGACATTGTTAAAATTGCGTCTGCTCTGGAATCTGAATCTTCCCACCCAATTGCTCAGGCAATCGTGAATTATGCTAATGAAAATAATATAGTTTCCGATACAATTGAAGAGTTTAAAAATGTTCCTGGAAAAGGAATTATTGCTTACATTAACGGTGAACAGTTCTATGCAGCAAATGAATCTTTGATTGAAGGAAGTTCATTTGATATTTCAAGAGATGAAATTAATAGATATACTGCTGAAGGAAATACAATCATATTTATTGGAAATGCTGAAAAAGTCATTGGTTTAATCACAGTATCAGATAAAATCAAGGACAACGCTTCAGAAGTTATCAACGATTTAAAACAGAGAGGTGTTGAAACCGTAATGCTCACTGGTGATAATAAACTGGCAGCCCATAAGGTTGCTTCTGAAATTGGTATTCAGCATGTTTTTTCAGATTTGCTTCCTGAAGATAAGTTAAATATCTTGGATACAATAAGAAACAAATTCGGTGATGTTGCAATGGTTGGTGACGGTATTAATGATGCACCGGCACTGGCACGTGCAAACATAGGTATTGCAATGGGTGCAGCGGGTTCTGATGTAGCTATTGAAACAGCAGATATTGCATTAATGCAGGATGACATATCAAAGCTTCCGTATCTCTTCTCTTTAAGCCGTAAAACAATGGGCATTATCAAACAAAACATTACTTTTGCAATTGTAATTAAATTTTTATGTGCAGTACTTGCAATTGTAGGTATTATAACTCTGATGATGTCTGTTGGTGTTGGGGACTTGGGATTAACTCTTTTAGTTATCTTAAACTCCTTTAGAATTGGAATGGTGAAAGATCCACTATTCTAATTTCATTTTTTTTTAATTCATTTAGTAATACTTTTTTTAAATTTAATCGTAATTTTTAAATACTCTTATAAATATACTATTTATTGTAATATCTTTATTAAAATAAGTATTACTTATTTATTTAATTTTTATAATTTCGTAATACTGACTAATGATATTGCCTTTGATTTTATTAATTTATGATGAGGAAATAAAAATGGATAACAAATATATTATAGGTGCAATTATAGTTGTTATAGCAATAGTTGGTATAGCAGCTGTCACCATGGGGGGAGGAAACACAAAGCATGCTGCTAATGAATTAGTAGCTTGTGTTGCTGCTCACGGTGAAGAACCTGAATTTGGTTTTGACCCAATGCACGGTTGGGGATACCACGATTCTGGAACAGAACCTCTTATACAAAGTACAATTCTTAAAAGAGATAAAGACAACAATTTCGTAAATGATTTGGCTACAAATTATACTATTTCTGATGATTTTAAAACATACACAGTAGATATTCGTGATGATGTTAAATTTACTGACGGTTCAAAATTAACAGCAAAAGATGTAGCATTTTCATATAATAAAGCTAAAGAATTAGGTGAAGGAGCAGATTTAAGCTCCATGAATAATGCAACAGCTGAAGGAAATAAAGTAGTATTCACTCTTAACAAATCAGATTCCACATTCATTAACAAATTAACTGATGTAGGAATTGTTCCTGAAGCAAATTATAAAGAAGATTCCTATGGACAAAACCCAATTGGTTCAGGTCCTTATAAATTAGCTCAATGGGATAAAGGACAACAATTTATCTTAGAAAAAAATCCTGATTACTACGGACCAAAACCATATTTCGAAAAAATAACCAATTTGTTCCTAGACCCTGATGCAGCATTTGCAGCAGTTAAAAACGGTGATGTGGATATTGCTGAAGTACAACTTGCATACGCAAATGAAACTGTAAATGGATACCACTTGGAATACTTTGATTCTATTGATGTACGTGGAATATCCTTGCCAACACAAATGGCTGAAGGAAAATTAAGTGAAGATAATGTTACTATAGGTAACAATGTAACTGGTGATCCTGCAATTAGGGAAGCATTAAACATTGGTATTAACAGACAATCATTATTGGATGGTGCATTTAATGGATATGGTAACGTATCCTACACTGGTGTCGCTGACCAATTAGGATGGTCATATAATTCTTCAATGAAAGACGGTCAAGTAGATGAAGCTAAAAAAGTTCTCTCAGATGCCGGTTGGAATGATACTAATGGTGATGGTATTGTAGAGAAAAACGGTACAAAAGCAGCATTTTCAATATATTATAATGCCAAAGCAACTGAAAGACAAGCTATTGCAGTAGCTGTTGCAGAACAGGCTAAACAAATTGGTATTGAAGTCACTCCTGTAGGTGGAAGCTGGGATGATATTGATCCTAATATATACAGTCAGGGCGTAGTATGGGGATTCGGTTCAGCAGATCCATATGAAATTGAACACCAATACGATTCAAGAGTAGCTTTCGTGGGTTATGATAACCCTGAGGGTCTCAATGATTCTCAAGTAGACTCATTAATTGACCAGGCTATGGCTCAAGATTTAAACAGTTCATATTCCACATGGTCTCAAGCAGCTCAACAATCTGCTACCAGTTATCCATTTTTATGGATTGGTACTGTAGATTATACTTACTTTGTAAGTAATGATTTAGACATTTCCAACGGTACACATCTCATTTACCCACACGGTGGAGATATCTGGGGTAACATATACGATTGGAAACGTGTAAATGAAACTTCTAACGGAACTGCAGGTAAATAATTAAATAAAGGATGATTTATTTTATAAATCATTTTTTATTCCCTTTTTTTTTAAAACAAATTACGAGATGATTAAAATTAACAATAAGAAATTAGCTAAATTTTTAGGGTTTAAAGCTATTAGATTACTAATTTTATTAATTGTTATTGCAGCAATCAGTTTTATAATGGTACAATTATCTCCAATTGATCCTGTAAAAGCTTATCTTGGACAAAGAATTGTCAGTCAAGAACAATTAGCCATTATTGGAGAATATTGGGGAACAAATTTATCGTTAGCAGAAAGAGTTGTGGGATGGCTTCAAACATTGGCATCTGGAAGCATGGGTTTTTCATTGATTTATAGGGTTCCTGTGACTGAAGTTATTGCACAAAAATTCACAGCTTCATTAACACTTATGGTGGTTTCATGGGTGATATCTGCAGTTGTAGGTTTTGGTTTAGGCGTGATTGCCGGTGCAAAGGAAGGCAGTTGGGCAGACAAAGCAATTAAAACTTACTGTTACATATTACAGTCCACACCAACTTTTTGGATAGGATTAGTATTTTTAATGGTTTTTTCAGTGTATTTGGGATGGTTCCCAATAGGACTTTCGGTTCCAATCGGGCAACTGTCTGATACGGTGACATTTTGGCAATGGTTATATAGGTTGATATTGCCTGCAATAACTTTAAGTGTTGTGGGAATTGCTTCTCTTACTATGTATACAAGAGATAAGCTTATAAGTGTAAAAAGAAGCGATTATTTCCTGTTTGCACAAGCTAGAGGTGAAAGTTTCTGGGGTATAATCAAAAATCACGGAATAAGAAATATTTTACTTCCGGCAATCACAATTCAATTTCTGTCATTCAATGAATTATTTGGGGGAACAATCCTTGTTGAACAGGTATTTGCTTACCCTGGAATTGGTCAGGCAACAGTAGCTGCAGGACTAAGGTCAGATGTTCCTTTATTGTTGGGTATTGTTATTATCAGTGCTATTTTTGTATTTATGGGAAATTTCATCGCAGATTTGGTTTATCAATATGTCGACCCAAGATTAAGGAGTGAGGATGATGAGTGAAACTCCTTGGTATAACAGGGGATTATTCAGTTCTCTAAACTTACGGCAAAAAACTCTTTTGACTATTGGGCTTACTGGATTTGTTTTATTAGTCATTTTCATAAGTGGTTGGATGATTGACGCCAATTTGCCTACTGACTTTGCCATAAAAATGAAGCCTCCTTCATTTGAACATCCTTTTGGAACTGATTGGATGGGCAGAGACATGTTCATTAGAACATTGAAAGGTTTAAGTTTAAGTATCATGATTGGATTGGCTGCTTCAATTCTTTCCAGTATAATAGCTACAATATTAGCTTTTGTTGCAAGTACAAACAAGTTTTGTGATGAGGTTGTATCATGGTTAATTGATCTATTTGCGTCAATACCTCACATTCTATTAATAATGATGATTTCCATAGGATTGGGAAAAGGTGCTTTTGGAGTAATGATGGCGGTGGCATTTACCCATTGGGTAAACTTGACACGGGTGCTTAGAGCCGAAGTATTGCAAATCAACACTTCCGAGTATGTTTCATTATCCAGAAGATTTGGTAAAAGCAAATTATGGATTGCTAGACACCACATTTTGCCGTTGGTATTGTCCCAGATATTTGTAGGAACATTATTAGTATTCCCTCATGCGATTATGCACGAATCAAGTGTAACATTCCTTGGGTTCGGTTTATCTCCGCATGAACCTGCAATTGGTATAATTTTGTCTGAATCAATGACTTATCTTGCAATGGGGGCTTGGTGGTTGGCATTCTTCCCAGGTCTTGCATTATTGATAGTTGTATTGTTGTTTGATATTATTGGAGATAATCTGAAACGACTGGTTGACCCTTCACAGGCAAATAACTAGATTGGTGATATTATGAGAAATTTATTAGAAGTAAATAATTTATCCATATCTTTCACACAGTATGTTCAGGGATTAAACAGGCATGACCTAAAGGTAATATCTGATTTAACAATTGATGTTGCTGAAGGCGAAATTGTCGCCATTTTAGGTTCAAGTGGTTCTGGTAAAAGTCTTTTAGCTCATTCAATCTTAGGTATTTTGCCTTACAATGCTCATGTTACCGGTGAGATTAAATATGGGGGAAATGTTTTAAATCAGGAGTTGAAGGAAAAATTAAGGGGAAAAGAAATATGTTTAATACCTCAATCAGTAAATTTCTTGGATCCTCTAATGAAAGTATCAGAACAGGCAATCGGTGAATGCAAGGATGAAAAGGAACATGATGAGAAAAAAATAAAGCAAAGAGAAATATTCGCTAAATATGGTTTGGATGAAAGTGTGGATGATTTATATCCTTTTGAATTGTCTGGTGGAATGGCCAGAAAGGTATTGTTGTCTACAGCATTAATTGGCGATCCTAAGCTGTTGATTGCTGATGAACCAACACCAGGTCTTGATAAAAAAAGTGTTGAAGAGACAATCACAGATATTAAAAATCTGAAGGAAAACGGCAAAGGGGTATTGCTAATTACTCATGAAATTGATGTAGCTTTAAAAACAGCAGACCGTATAGCTATATTTTATTCAGGTTATGTAATTGAAATCAACAAGGTTGAAAACTTCCAAAATGCTGATAATGTATTGCATCCATACACTAAAGCTTTAATCAATTCTCTTCCAAGAAACGGTTTTAAATTAACTGAAGGAGTTCAGCCTCTAGATGCTGTTTCAGGATGTCCATATTGGGAAAATTGTCCGATACGTATGGATAAATGTGAAAAGAATAAACCTAAATTAGTAGAACATGACGGTGTGATGATTAGGTGTTTCAATTTTGAGGGGGTTAATGATGGATCTTAAGGCGAATAATATTTCTTTTTCATATAATAAGAAAAGACAAATATTGAAGGATGTTTCATTATCTATTAATAGTAATCAGATTATTGGTTTAATCGGAGATAGCGGTAGTGGTAAATCCACATTATGCAAAATTCTGTCTGGTTATATCAGTAATTATTCAGGTGAAGTTACTCTTGATGGTAAAAAAATACCTGATAAAGATTTCTATCCTGTACAATTAATTTTTCAACATCCAGAAAAGACCATGAATCCAAAGTGGAAAATGGATAAGGTATTGAATGAATCATGGACTCCTTCTAAAGATTTAAAAGACACTTTCGGTTTAAAGGATTCTTGGCTAACACGTTGGCCCAGTGAGCTTTCAGGTGGGGAATTGCAGCGTTTCAGTATATTGAGGGCTCTTAATCCTAAAACAAAATTTATCATTGCTGATGAGATTTCAACCATGCTTGACGCTGTCACTCAAGTTCAAATTTGGGAAGCTCTTATAGGTCATTGTAAAGCTAATAATATTGGTATATTGGCTGTTAGTCATGATGAAGAGCTATTGGAAGTATTGTGTGATGATATTTTACTTTTTAAGGATATAAATAATCTCTAAAATTGAATTGTATTTATAATTTAATTTTAGAATTTTTTTTCTTTTTTTTGTTAAATAACTAATTTTATATTTGAAAAAATTTTAATAATTACATTATGGTAAGTGATGTTTCAACAAATAATGTGGATGTAATGCTTCAAAATCCTAAAAGAGCATTAATAACAATGTCCATACCTTTGATAATCTCACTTCTTATAACTAGTTTTTATAATTTAATTGATGCTTTTTGGGTATCTGGCCTTGGAGCTGATGCACTTGCGGGTGTTGGATTTTTCACACCAATATTCATGATTTTAGTTGGTTTTGGAAATGGTCTGGGTTCGGGTGCCGCATTTGCTTTGTCAAAATATCTTGGTGAAAACAATAAGCTGAAAGCAGATAATGCGTCCGTTCATTCTATTTTAATTAATGTTATTGTTTCCTTGATTATTACTATTTTATTGTTGGTTTTTCTAAATCCTATTTTAAATGCTATGGGTGCAGGTCAAACTATTGGCTATGCAACAGATTATGGGATAATAATTATTTTAGGTTCTGTTTTTGTAATCTTTTCAAATGCTTTGTATGGTATTTTTAGAGGTGAAGGTGATACAACAAGGCCAATGTATGCAATGATTGCATCAGCTATTTTAAATATGATTTTAGATCCTGTTTTCATCTACATTTTGAATTTGGGAGTTAAAGGAGCGGCCATTGCAACACTAATTTCATCAATATTTGTTATTTTGATATTGTTATATTGGTTTTATATTAAAAAAGATACCTATTTGAAGCCTAATAAGGTTAATTTCCATTTTAAAAAGGATATTTCAAAAGATATTGTAAAAGTGGGAATTCCTGCAAGTATTCAACTTCTGAACAATGCATTTTTTGCAGCAGTTTTTTCGGCACTTTTGGCATATTTAGGTTCAACTGATTCTGTTGCGGTATATTCAACAGGCTGGAGGATAGTTACTATTGGAACAACTCCTCTTTTAGCTATTGGGACAGCTTTGATAAGTGTTATTGCAGCAAATTACGGTGCCCGAAACTATAAAAACATTCAAATTGTTCACAGGTATGCAATGAAAGTATCAATTGTCATTGCATTTGTCGTAGCCTTTTTAACAAATTTCTTTGCAGGGGATGTTGCATCGGTATTTGCATCAAGCGGCAGCAGTGTCAGAATCGCTTCAGAGCTGACAAGCTTTTTATCATGGATTGTGATTTACTATCCTACAATGGCAGTTGGTGTGGCCTCAACATATGTCTTCCAGGGTATTGGTAAAGGATTAACTGCAATGTTTCAGACAATTATGAGAGAAACAGGATTTACAATACTTTTTGCAGTTTTATTGGGTGTAGTTTTAGGCTATGGTGTATGGGGAGCATGGATGGGAATTGTTCTGGGTGAAATTGTCTCAAACAATATTACTATGGTCTGGGCTGACTGGCAAATTAAAAAATTAATGAATTAATTCCTTTTCATTTGCAATAACTTTAATTAAAGAAAGCTTAAATTATTTTCAAGGAATAGGATTAATATTCCATTTAACTTAATGCTTCTTTCATTAAAATTTATTTAATTTTCATTTTCAAGGAATTAATTGTTTTGGTATATATCTCATTCTATTTTTCTAATTAAAACTGAAGTGTTGTTGGTTTTACCGGAAGGCAGCATCATAACTTCTTTATGGAATCCTCTTGTGTCCTTATCAAGAACAGGTGAATATAATATTGCTCTCATTCCTGTGTATGTTCTATATATTACAGGGGTGTTTTCATCAACATATTCCCAGATATTTGCAAAAACTCTGTCTTTAGGTTCTGCCAATGCAGCAATCATTAATATGTCATATTCCAAATCTTTGATTGTTGTTTCATCACCCACTACAATTCTGATGTCATTTTCAAGACCAAGTCTTTTTAAAACTTTCACTGACAATTCTGCAACATTTTCCTGCTGTTCAATTCCAATACATTTGCAGCCGAATACCTTATTAAACATTATCAAAGTTAATGGAAGTGGTCCTGAACCTAAAAATACAAATGTTTTATCTTCATTGAATTTAGCTAATTTGCTTTCATTTTCAACAAGGCCGATATATCTGTCATAAAAATGAAATGAATCAAGGGTTTCATTAGGATTATCTGATTCTAAAATTTTTAGGGCATTTTCAGTTTCAAGTCTTGCACCAATGTAAACATAAAATTTTCTAATTAATTTCAATGCCTTATTCATTTTTTCATCATCTAAAATATGTTTTGCAGAATCAAAATCAATGGTTTTGTCATGTGCAATGATTTCCACGTCATCTAATATTTCGATGATTTCGTCTATATTGATGTCGTCCAGTGTTGAATTTCCGTATTTGTCTAAATCTCCATATGAAGATAATTTATTTGCAATTTCTTCAAGTTTTCCCCAATATTTATAACAGCTCATTTTTGTCACCTGATATTGAAAATATTTTCAGTATATTTTATATGTTATTAATGTCTTTTAAATAGATTTTTTCATCGCAGATTGTTTCAACTAATGGCATATCGTGGCTTACAAGTAAAAATCCCATATTTCTTTCTTTTACAAGTTTCAATACTGAATCAATAATCTGCACTTGGGTTATTGCATCAAGCATTGTTGTCATTTCATCAGCTATTAAAAATTTTGTATTCGGATTTAGGGATCTTACAACGGAAAACCTTTGAAGTTCTCCTCCTGACAATTCCTGCGGAAATCTTGTAAGCCAAGATTTTTGAATACCAAATTCCTTTAAAATATCATCCGGAACGTCCCATGATTCCTCTAAAACCTGTTTCATTTTCCATTTTGGATTCATTACTTTTTCAGGGTGCTGATAGATTAATTGTACTGGTTTGAATCCTTTTTTAGGAAGAGGATTTCCATCAAATGTTACACTTCCTTCGTATTGTGTAACATATCCTGATAATATTTTGCATAATGTTGATTTTCCGCTTCCACTATCTCCAATCAAACCGATAACCTTGTTGTTGTCTAATTCAAGATTGACGTCTTTCAATAGATATTCTTTAGCGGAGGGATATTTGAATGATATATTTTCTGCTTTAAGTTTCATCTTTTACACCTTCTTCATATTTAAAGCATCTTATCTTTTTCTTTCCAAAATCAATTAGTTCTGGTCTTTCATTTTTGCATCTGTCAAATCTCATTTCGCATCGGTCATAATATGGGCATCCTTCTGAGATTTCTCCGTGTAACGGTTGATGTCCTTTGATTAATTCAAATCCGTTGGCGGGAAGTGCCTTGTATAGTGCTTTTGTGTATGGGTGAAGCAAGTTTTCACCGTCTCCTGAAAAGTCTTTGTTTTCTGCAATTTCGATTACAAAGCCAGAATAGAAAATTCCAATCCTGTCTGCGATTTCAAGTGCTGCATGTATGTCGTGTGTAATTAATAAAACTCCCACTCCGTCTTCTTTCATATGTTTGAAATGATTTAATGTTTCTTTTACTGTTTTTTCGTCAAGTCCTGGTGTTGGTTCATCTGCAACAACAAGTTTAGGGTCGGATAGTAGTGCGGTTGAAACAAGTACTCTTCTGGCCATTCCTCCGGATAATTGGAAAGGATACATTTCATCCACTTCAGGGCCGAGGTTATAATGTTCAAAGATTTCTCGTTGTTTTATTTTCTTTTCTTTTTTCTCATCATCGTTTTCAGTAAGACCTATTGCTTGGTCTGAAATTTTCATTAATGGATCGAGGAAATTTACTGATTGTGGAATTAATGCAATTTCACTACCTCTAAGCTCTTCTTTGTCTTCTTGTGATAATTCTTTTCCTTTGTATTTTATTTTTCCATTTTGTCTTGCATTTTCAGGAAGTATTCCAAATATTGCATGTGCAAGTAAACTTTTTCCTGAACCACTAGAACCTAAAACTGCTAAAATTTCGCCTTCGGATATATCTAAGGTCAAATCGGTAATTACTTTTAAATTCCTTTGATTTAATCCCTTCGTATATTGTATAAATGAAATTGAAACATTTTCTACATCTAATAATTTTTCCATTAAATCACCTTTCGGACTTTCAAATGATAACTTTTAAATATTAATTTGTACTTTATTAATATTAAAGTTATTCAAAATAATTAAAAAAGTATTACTAATAACATAAATTAATGCATAATAGTAATACTTTTTATAATGGTGTTTTTATGAAGGTCACTATTAAAGAGTTAAGTGATAATCCTGAAGAAATTAGTAATGTTCAAAAATTTTTATTTTTCATGATAAAACAGGAATTCGGATATGATTATGTTCCAGAATGGCATCAGGATATTGTAAACATGGAAGAATATTATATTTTTCCAAAAAGAAATAACTTTTTTGTCGCATATACTGAAACAGGTGAAATAATAGGAACAATTGGTATAAGAGCTTATGATAAAGACTTTCCGGAATTCAGACATTTGTATTCAAAAGATACTACTTCAAGTATATGGAGATTATTTGTAGACAGAAGGTGTCGCCGTTGTGGTCTGGCTTCTAAACTGTTTAGCATTGCTGAGAATTTTGCAAATGAAACAGGATATGATGATATCTATTTGCATACTCATAAAACATTACCTGGTGCATTGGAGTATTGGACAAAAATGGGGTTTGTTGTGGCTTTGGATTCTAATGATGAGCTTGAAACCGTTCATATGGATAAAAAAATACACTCTTTAGATATCAATCCTTCAGCTATTGATTTTTCACATGCCGTAAAATTATAATTTTTTGATATATTTTTGAGTATGTGGGCATGCGAATATGCATTTTCCACATACGGTATCTGGTTTTCCTAAATTTTCTTCTGAAACTTTCAGAGCATATTTTTCACATTTTTTATCATCGTAAAAGTCATTTCTGTTTAATTTGTAGTTCCATTCTCTTCCGCTTATTGCTCCACCAAGGCATGCGTCTCTGCATTCCATGCATTTGCCGCATTTTGATTTAAGTATTGGTTTTCCAATTTCTAGAGGGGCATCTGTCAAAACGGAGGATAATCTAAGAGCTGATCCGTAATTTTTTGTTGTAAACAATGCTGATTTTCCAATCCATCCTAGACCTGCACGTGTAGCTATTGTTTTATGGGGCAGTTCAAATGAATTAAATTCTCCAAAATCAGTTCCCAGTCTTTTTTTTGTTTGTGCATATGCATTATGCCCATTATCTATTAAAAATTCTTCGCATTTCATTCCAAGAGCATCTAATCTTGTATTTAAACTAATTAATTCTTCAAGATACTCTGGGGAGGGTGCATTTTTCATAGTTCTTATAATCTCTTTCGGGTAAGCTATATAGAAAACAACTCCTATTTTTAATTTAGGTTGGGGCGTAAAATCAGTAATGTCTGCATAACCTACCTGTGTTGCACCGTTTTTTATTAGATATTTTTTAAGTTTAAGAGATAGGGTCATGGCCGAATATTTGAAGGTAATGTTATTTAAATTTAAGGAAGGTATTACTTTTGATTCTATTCACAGTTCTTTATTCTTTAAAATTTTAATTTAAACTTTTGTATGCTGTCAAATTTTGTTTCCAATATCACATGTTATTATTCATTTTTTTAATTAGATTTTAAAAGTAAAACAATAATCAAGCGAATTTTAAAAGTAATAAATACTTTTTTATATTTATTTTGTATATAATAATATTAATATTAAAATAATTATGAAAAGTATTACTAATTAGGTAATTTTTAGATGAAAAGTAATACTTTTATTTTAATATGTTTTCTATTTATTTAAAATGGTGAAAGTTATGGATAAAAAGATGATGATTATATGTGGTGTTATAGCACTTGTAATTATTGTTGTCGCTGCTTTTGCATTTATGGGGGGTTCAAAGGATAGTGATCCTACCCATTTAACTGTGGCGGCACACAGTAACATCAAAGAACCTAAATCAGGTTTTAACCCGCTTACAGGTTGGGGATGTGGACACCAAAATTATAATCCATTAGTACAAAGTTGTTTATTTAAAACTGATAAAAATGGAACTATTGTTCCAGATTTAGCTACAGATTATTCAATCAGTAGCGATGGTAAAACTTGGACTGTAAATTTAAGAAACGATGTTAAATTCTCAGATAATTCTTCATTCAATGCAAAAGATGTTGCATTTACATTTAATAAAGCAAAAGAAACAGAAACAGATTTGGATTTAACTAATCTTGCAAATGCAACTGCTAAAAATGATACTTGCGTTGAATTTAGTTTAGTTGAACCTAGGTCAACATTTATTTATGATTTAAGATATGTTGGTATTGTTCCTGAAGAATATGACAATAATACTTATGGTGAACACCCTATCGGTACTGGACCTTATGTATTAGACCACTGGGATAAAGGTCAACAAGCAATATTCAAAGTAAATGACAATTACTATGGTGAAAAACCTTACTTTACTCAAATTACATTATTATTCCCTGAAGAATCTACATGGTTAGAACTCGCTAAATCTGGTCAAGTTGATGTAGTGCCTGTTGCAACTTCTGCATTAAACCAAACCGTTGACGGATATCAATTTGTTGAAAAGTCTGCTGGTAGAGCACAAGGTGTATCTTTCCCTTACCTTGAAGATACTGGTAAAGTGACTAATGAAAGTGGTTGGAAAATTGGTAACAATGTAACTGCTGATAAATCAATAAGAGAAGCATTAAATGTTGGTGTTAATCGTCAAGCAATGTGTGATGAAATCTTTTCAGGTCATGCAAGTCCTGAATATACCAGTGTAGATACAAGAGACTATGCTAACGATGCTGCAAAAGTTCATGATGCAAATGTAAGTGGAGCGAAAAAAATCTTGAGCGATGGCGGATGGAAAGACACTGACGGTGACGGAATTGTAGAGAAAAATGGTACAAAAGCATCATTCGATTTATACTATCCACCAGATTATCTTGACAGGCAATCTTTAGCAACTGTATTTGCAGAACAAGCAAAAGAAATAGGAATTGAAGTAAATCTTAAAGGTGCAGACTGGGATACTATTTATGCAAACATGTACAGCTCTGCTGCATTAATGCAACAAACTTCTCCTGACCCATATAAATCAATCTATCAGCAATACCACAGTAAAGATGCTGATGAATTCTATATGAACCCTGGTTTATACAACAATTCAGATTCCGATAAATTGATGGAAGACGCAATGCATTCAACTGACTTGAATGCTTCTAATACCTTATGGTCACAATCCGCTCTTGTAAACAGCGGAGGTTGGGGTCCTGCTGGAGATGCTCCATTTGCATGGCTTGTAAACTATGACTACAATTATTTCATCAAAGATGGAATTGATATTGGCCAACAACCTGACGGTTTAGGAAACGATGTTTTAATTAATATCTGTGATTGGACTAGAGCCAACTCCACAGCTTAAACATTTTTTCCTTTTTTTTATTTTTTTTAAATTTAAGGGGGTTATTTTTTTGAATAAACAAAAATTGGCAAAATATTTTGGTTTTAAATTAGTACGTTTCATAATATTAATGATTGCAGTTGCAATTTTTAGTTTTGTGTTATTAGATTTATCCCCTATTGATCCAGTTAGTGCTTATTTAAAAGGTGCTGCAGTATCTGAAGCACAAAGACAAATCTTAGAACAATATTTCGGGACTAATGTTCCACTGACTACAAAAATATATCACTGGCTTTTGGATTTAATTCAAGGTAATTTAGGAACTTCATTAATATACCGTGCTCCTGTTATGGATGTTATTTTTGAAAAATTCACTGCTTCTGTAGTATTGATGGCAATTTCATGGGTACTGAGTGGTGTTTTTGGATTTATTTTAGGAGTATTGGCAGGTAAAAACAAAGGATCCTGGATTGATAAAGCGGTTAAAGTTTATTGTTATGCAATTCAATCTGCTCCCTCATTTTGGGTTGGAATGCTTATTTTAATGGTATTTTCAGTTTATTTAGGATGGTTCCCAATTGGATTTGGTGTGCCAATTGGTGTTAAAAGTACGGATGCAACATTTATGGAGTGGGTAACAAGACTTATCCTTCCTACATTAACATTGAGTTTAGTTGGTCTTGCACCTATTGCAATGTACACTCGTAATGAATTAATTCAAGTTTTATCTTCTGATTATGTATTGTTTGCAAAATCCAGAGGTGAAAAAGGTTGGGATTTAGTTAAAAATCATGGAATTAGAAATATATTACTACCTGCAATTACATTACAATTCTTGTCATTCAGTGAATTGTTTGGAGGTGCAGTACTTGTTGAACAGGTATTTTCCTATCCTGGAATTGGTCAAACGGCAGTTGCGGCAGGTCTTCAAAGTGATGTGCCCCTATTTTTAGGAATTGTTATTTTTAGTGCAGTATTTGTATTTATAGGTAACTTGCTTGCAGATATCTCTTATTACTTTATTGATCCTAGAATCAAGGAGAGTGAGTTCAGTGATTAAAAAGCAAAAGGATGATAAAAGACAATGGTTTTTATATTCTGCAAATCTCAGGACAAAAACTCTCGTTGTTATAGCAATATCAGTAATAGTTATTGTATCTATTTTCATTTCAGGATATTTTATAAAGGATATTCCATCAAATTTTGCAAGCGCCAATCAGATGCCTTCCTTACAACACTTGTTCGGTACTGACTGGATGGGAAGAGACATGTTTCAGCGTACAATCGCAGGACTTGGATTAAGTATTATGGTAGGTTTTATTGCATCAGCAGTAAGTACTGTTATTTCAATAATCTTAGGATTATTTTCAAGTTTTAATAGGGTTGCTGACGAGTTTGTTGCAGGTATTATTGATTTATTCGGTTCAATTCCACATATTCTTTTAATTATTCTTGTTTCAGTCATGTTTGGCGGTGGAGTATATGGGGTTATTATGGGTGTAGGTTTAACTCACTGGACTCCCCTTGCAAGGGTTTTAAGATCTGAAGTAAAAGAAATTAAAACTAAAGAATATGTTCATCTGGCTGAAAATCTTGGGAAATCCAGAGCATGGATTGCAATTAAACACATATTGCCTTTAATTGTATCTCAAATTATTGTTGGAGTAATATTAATGTTTCCTCATGCAATCATGCATGAAGCGGCAATCACATTTTTAGGATTTGGATTACCTCCTCATGAGCCTGCAATTGGTGTTATATTGTCAGAATCTATGCATTATTTGTCTTCAGGTTATTGGTGGTTAGCATTTTACCCTGGTGTATCTTTATTGCTTGTCGTATTGTTATTTGATTTAATCGGGGAAAATGTTGAAAAATTGCTTAATCCTGAAACTGCTCAAGAATAAGGGAAATTTAACTATTCTCTTGTTATTTTTTTTTTTAAAAAATTTGTGATATTATGGACATAGAAATTAGAGAAATCAAAGATGATGAATCAGAAATTAACTCAGTAAAAGATTTTTTATTTAATCAGATTAACCTTGAATATCATATCGGACCAAAACCTAGGTTTCATTATGATATATTCGGTTTAACTGAGTATTATATTGCTCCTGCTAACAGTAATTTATTTGTTGCTTTCGACGGTGAAAAAATTGTTGCTACTGTTGCTATTAGGCCATATGATAAGGATTTTGAATTTTTCAAAGGTATTTACTCAAAAGAGGATACTGCAAGTATCTGGAGATTGATGGTTGATAAGGATTACAGGAGGAATGGTCTTGCAAGGATGCTTGTTCGTTGTGTAGAGGATTTTGCAGGAAATACTGGTTATTGCAGGATATATTTGCATACTCACAGATATCTTGAATCAGGACTTCCTTTCTGGAAATCTGTAGGTTATGAAATTACTGTTGAGGAAGATGACTATGATGAGACAACTCACATGGTTAAAAATTTAAAATAATTCTCCTTATTTTTTTCTAAAAACTTATTTTATATAGAATCATATATTATTAATAATGAAAAGAACAGCGCTTAAAATAGGTTATATAGGAACAAATTTTCATGGCTTTCAAAGACAGCCTGATTTAAGAACAGTCGAAGAGGAATTAATTTATCATTTAAGAAAATTAGATTACATTGATGATTTGAAAAAATCCAGATTCCGAATTGCCGGAAGAACTGATGCTGGAGTTCACAGCCTGGGTAATGTTATCAGTTTTCAGTCTGAAAAGGAAGTAAGGGTTAATGAAATCAACAATTCTCTGCCCGATGATATTCAAATTCTTGCAAGCGCTCCTGTAAGATATGCATTTAAACCAAGATATGCTCAGATGAGGCAATACAGGTACATGTTGTTTAGGGACTTGGACATTGATAAACTTCAGGAATGTGCTGAAATTTTTAAGGGAACACATAACTTCACTAATTTTACAAAAAGATTTCAAAAAACAACTACCCGAACAATAGATGATATTAAAATCACAAAAGTCAGTCTTGACGATTATCACAAAAGGGAATTTCCAAATCTTCATGATACATTATGTCCGATTTTTGTTGATATTTATGGAGAATCTTTTTTATGGAATATGGTGCGTAAAATGATGAGGGTTTTTGTTGATGTTGCACTTGACAGGATGACTCTTGATGAAGTGGAAAAATTATTGAATCCCTCTGAAGATGAGCCAAGAGCTTATATTAAAGTTATGGATGCAGAATATCTTATTTTGATGGACATTCAGTATGATGGCATTAAATTCAGATATGATGATTATGCCTGTGAGAGATTCAGACGTGATTTGGTCGACGCATTAGATAATCTTCAAAAAAGATATGCAATTCGTGAATCAATGATAAAAAGTTTAAATGACTTGCATCAAATATATTAATTAAATAATAAAATTAAAAAGGGTCATATTATGGGTAGAGTATATCAAATTTTCGATAAACTTACAATATTAACTATATTTATAGGTTTTGTCTTGGGATTTTACCTTGGTTTAAATCATAATAGTTCTGATTTATGGTTTGTTGCCGTTCCAGTTATTATTGTAGTGGCTTTTATACTGACGATGCCTCTTATAATTGATGTATTTGTATCAAAAGATAAGCATAATAATAAACTTCCTATTAATGCTTTAGTTGAAGCATTCCTACTAAATGTGGGTATTTTAACTGTTTGTACTGCGTTTGGAATTGTAATAGCTTCGTTTTTAATAGGCAATTACATTGCACATTAATTCTTTTCTTAAAATTTTAAATAATTAATTAATCGGGGGATTCTTATGAAGATAGCGACAATTTTAGGGACCAGGCCAGAAATTATTAAGATGGCTCCCATTATAGCTGAAATCAATAAAAGAAACATTAATCATGTTGTTTTGCACACGGGTCAGCATTATGATAAGGAAATGTCAGATAACTTTTTCAGGGATTTGGAAATTCCTGCTCCTGATTATAATATTCATGTTGGATCAGGAACTCACGCTAAGCAAACCGGACTGATGATGAGCGGCATCGAAAAAATATTGCTAAAAGAAAAGCCAGATATTGTCCTTGTTCAGGGAGATACCAATGCTGTTCTTGCAGGCGCACTGGTCAGTGCCAAATTGCACATTGCGGTAGGTCATGTTGAAGCAGGTCTCAGGTCATTTGATTTGACTATGCCTGAAGAGATTAACAGAAGAGTTGCTGATGTATGCTCTGTAATGTATTATATTCCAACTGAAGAGTCTGCAATTAACCTTTTGGCTGAAGGATTTTCAAGAAAAAATCTGTTTATAACTGGAAACACTGTAGTTGATGCATGTTTCAGGCATCTGGAGATTGCTAAAAAACGAGGATTTGGAGAGGAATCTCTTAAAGAACTTGACATTGATGGTATGGATAACATTTTAACTTTAACAATGCACAGAGCTGAAAATGTTGATATAAAAGAAAGGGTGACAAATATTATAGATGCCTTAAAGGAATTAACCGATGTGGATATTATCTTTCCGATTCATCCAAGAACTAAAAATACTCTTGAAAAATTTGGCCTGTTTGAAGAGTTAAACAGTTTAAGTCATGTTCACATTGTTAAACCAATAGGATATTTGGATTTCCTGCTTTTAACTTCAAAATCCGTATTGATACTTACAGATTCTGGAGGTCTGCAGGAAGAGGCAATAACTCTTGATGTTCCTGCATTGACATTAAGATACAATACCGAAAGGCCAGAAACAGTTGCTGCAGGAGGAAACATCCTTGTGGGAGCTAATAAAGAGGCCATTTTGGAAAATGCAAATAGGATATTGAATGATAAAGAATTTGCAGACAAAATGAAAAATGCAGTAAATCCGTATGGTGATGGTGATGCTGCAGTAAAAACTGTTGATGCAATAGAAAAATACTACCATGAAGGTAAACTGAACATCACTGCTCCAGAAGATATAATGGACTCATTTACAAGAGAAATGACACAAATTGACGCAGATATTACTGTCAGTGAATTTGAACAGTCTGAAAACGCTCTGGTCCACATGGTCCATGACGGTGTGAAAATGAGATTCCCTACTGATGATATGAACTTAAAAGGAATGATGATTACTTATGACAAACGAAAATGATTCAATTTTGGTGTTTGAATATTTCACTGCTTCCGGTGAAAAGGATAAATGTATAATTTCTGAAGCAGAAGCATTGATATTTGCACTTTTAGATGATTTAAAAGATTTTAAAAAAGATGTGGTATTAAACAAATCATATGAAAATGTTATAAAAGATTTTGATAATGTAAATCCAATCCTTATTGAAGGCGATATTGTTGATTGGCTGGCAGATAATGCATCTCAGTTCAGCAAAGCTATTTTTATCTCCGCTGAAAACAACAACAACCTCTACAACATTACTAAAATCCTCGAAGAAAATAATGTAAAAACATACACTTCCTCTTCAGAGGCATGTTTTAAATCATCTGACAAATCAGAATCCTACGAGGCCCTTTATGATGTGGTTCCACAGCCTAGAACATTCAGATTCAAGATAGATCCAAAAGGATACTGGAAAAGAGCAATTGAACATCTCTACGAAAAATGGCAGGCGGAAGACCCTTTAACAAAATTGAAAATTATTATAAAGCCATTGATAGGTGTTGACTGTGAAGATATTGTGGTAATTGAGGATATTGATGATTTAACACTGGATTTGGATAAGATTTTCGTTCCCGGCTCAAGGGTAATTGTACAGGAATTTATTGAAGGAACTGATGTCAGTGTAAGTTTAATATCTGACGGTAAAACTGCCGTTCCGATAAGCTTAAATGAACAGTTTGTTGAACTTAAAGATGATAAGGGAACATATTTAGGTGGAAAACTGCCATTTGAAAATAAATACAAAGATGAGGCCTTTGAAATAGCTAAAAAGGCTGTCGAATCAATGGAAGGCCTTAAAGGCTTTGTGGGTGTTGACCTTATTATCAATGCTGATGAAAAAGATGTTTACTCAGTATATCTTTTGGAGGTCAATTCAAGATTTACAACTCCTTATGTGGGCTTAAAAGAAATTGCCTGCTTTAATATTGGTAAAACAATTGTTGAGTTGATTGATGGCGAAATAGCAATTGATGATATTGACATGTCTCTCGATGGTGAAGTTGAATTCAAAAAATCCGGAGATAATCTGGAAATCAGGAGAATTTAATATGAAAGTAGCCGGATTTGATATTGGCGGTGCAAATACAGACCTTGCAGTCATTGACTTTGAAGATGATGAAATCAAGAATATTGAAGTTGATTTTGCATATCTTCCTATGTGGAGCAATAATGATGACTTGTCACGTGTTTTAATGGAGCTTATTGAAAACATCTGCCCGATTAGTGAAATTGATGCAGTTGGAATTTCCATGACTGCGGAACTCGTTGACGCATATGACACCAAAAAAGATGGAGTCCTGGACGTGGTTGATAAATGCGAAAAAACATTTGACTGTCTTATTGCATATGTTGGAGTGGAAGGGATGCTTTCAAAGGATGAAATTGAAAAAACTCCACTTAAGGCAGCTGCTGCCAATTGGATTGCAACTGCTCAAATTGCAACATTAATCTCTAATGACTGTATTTTCATTGACACAGGAAGTACCACAACAGATATTATACCAATCAAAGACGGAAATGAATGTGCCATTGGAAAATCAGACTTTGACAGGTCAGCTACAGGTGAATTGGTATACACTGGAACTTTAAGAACAAATCTTGCAAGCTTTTTGGATAAAGTTGAACTGAATGGAAAAGAATACAGGGTAGCATCTGAACTGTTTGCACAAACTGCAGATGTTTATACTGTATTGGACCTGATTAACCCAGAAGATTATGTCTGTGACACATTTGACGGTGAAGGTAAATCCAAAATTGACTGTGCCAAAAGAATTGCCCGTGTAGTATGTGCTGATTTGGAAATGCTGTCAATGGATGATATTGTTGAGATGTCAAAATTCATACATAAAAAACAGATTGAACAGATTGCAGACGGTTTAAAGCAGGTTGTTGAAACCCAGGGATTGAATCTAATTGTCACAACCGGTCTGGGCAAGGACATTTTGGATGGGCCTGCCGCAGAACTTTTAGGCCTTGAAGTTAAATCCATGGGAGATATCTTAACAGATGAAGAGTGCGTTGTCGCACCTGCTGTTGGAACTGCCGTAATGATGAACAAGTATATGATTTAAGAGTGTTTTACACTCAAAACTATTTTTTTTTTAGCTAATACCACACGTCTTTTAAGCCAAGCAAATATGCGCCTGTATTGGCCAGTAAATGAATGACTAATGTCAATATGATTGCCAGTGCAATAAATAGCCAGTCCAGTTTAACAACAAGTGAAACCAGTATCAGAGCAACTATTAAAAAGTCAAGCTGATCTAAAATAGGTGCAGGTTTTCCTCTTCCAATTCCTATTCTTCTTTTTATGAAACTGCCTAATGCATCACCTAAAAGCGCACCGAAACCAAGTAAAAATCCGACTATTATTCCTTCCGGAACGTTTGTAATTATTGGTGTTGTTATAAATTCTCCAAAATTAGAAATAATATATGGGCCAAATAATCCTTGAATGATTCCTGTAAAAATTCCTATTGCTGTTCCTCCAACTAAACCTCTCCAGGTTACTCCGTCACCTATCCAGCGAACTCCCTTGCTGTCTGATTTTCCCATATCCACAGGCAATCCTCCTCCGAAAAGCAGTCCACCTCCATTTGAAAAATATGCCGGCAGCAGGAAGTAAAGTGTTGTCACACATATGAAAAGAATCATTTGAATATCCATTTAATCTCTCGTTAAAATTTTTGTTATATGATAATATATCTTAACTAATATATATTAATTAAGTTTAAATATTACATTAAGTTAAATATATAATATTATGTAAGTTTGTACTAATGATTTAACATTGTTAGTAGAGGGTGATTTGATTGAAAATTAAAGATACAAAAAGTTTATGCCCTGAGTGTGGAAAGACTCTTGATGCTGAAGTTTTCAGTGAAGATGGTAAAGTTTTCATTAAAAAGACTTGTGATGAGCATGGAGAGTTCAAAAATACTTACTGGGGAAATGAAGAATTATATAATAGGGCTGATAGTTTTACTCCATCAATTACTTCGGTTGAGAATCCTTCTGTTGATGATTTTACAAGCTGTCCTGACAACTGCGGATTATGTTCAAAACATGAAACTTCAACTGTTTTGGGATTAATTGATGTGACTAACAGGTGTAATTTAAGGTGTCCGGTTTGTTTTGCTAATGCTGCAGCTGCCGGATATAAATATGAACCTTCACAGGATGAAATAAGGCAAATGCTTAAAAACTTAAGGGATTTGAAACCTCATCCATGTCTTGCTATTCAATATGCTGGCGGTGAACCTACTGTCAGAAAGGACATTGTCGAACTTGTTGAAATGGCAAAAGAAGAAGGTTTTACTCATGTTCAAATAGCTACCAATGGTTTAAGATTAGCCCGGAAAGAAGAATTGGCTAAACAGTTAAAAGAAGCTGGCTGTAATACCATTTATTTGGCATTTGATGGTGTAACTCCTGAACCGTACATCAACAACAGAGGCAAAGATTTACTTCAATTTAAACTGGATGCTATTGAAAACTGTAGAAAAGCAGGTTTAGGTGTTGTATTGGTTCCAACATTGATTAAGGGAATCAACGACCACCAGGTGGGCGATATTATCAAGTTCGCATTTGATAATAATGACATTATATACGGTGTTAACTTCCAGCCTGTATCATTTGCCGGAAGAACTCCTTCAGATGAAGTTGAAGAACAAAGGATTACTATTCCTGATTTTGTTCAAATCATTGAAGATGAAAGTGACGGTGAAGTTCCTGTATCTTCATTCTATCCTCCATCATTTATTGAACCTATTGCGGAACTTATTTCTCGTTTAGATGGTGAAGAAACTCCAAAAGTAACTTTAAACTGCCACCAGCATTGTGGAATTGCAACTTATGTGTTTAGACAAAAAACAGAAGGTGACGGCAAGGACAAACTGATTCCGATTACTGATTTCATTGATGTTGAAGATCTGGTTAACAAATTGAGGGAATATAACATAAAACTTGAAAAAGGTAAATTCGGTTCTCATAAGAGGGTTTTAGCTGGATTAACAGGAAACCTTACTAAAATGGTTCATCCAAGCAGAACTCCTGAAGAGCTCGATATTATTAAAATCCTGCTTAACGTATTTATTAAAGGAGATTATGAATCATTAGGAGATTTCTCCAAAGATGCAATGCTTATTTCATGCATGCACTTTATGGATCCATTTAATTTTGATATTGACAGAGTTAAAAAATGTGTTATCCATTATGCAACTCCTGACGGCAGAATCATACCGTTCTGTACCATGAATTCTAAGTACCGTCAGAGTGTGGAACAGCAGTTTGCACAACCTTTAAGAAATAAATAATTTAATTTTCAAATCACCAAAAACTTATTTTGTATTTGGGCCTCCCAAATACTTTTAACATTTTTTTATAATTCAATTCATTCTTATTAGTGATATAAATGGATATTATCAAAGGAAAAACATGGACTTTTGGGGAAAATATTGATACTGATGTAATTATCCCTGGAAGATATTTAAGAACATTCAATCCTCAGGATTTGGCAGATCATGTCCTTGAAGGCGAACGTCCTGACTTTACAAAAAATGTCCAGAAGGGGGATATCATTGTGGCCGATGAAAATTTCGGCTGTGGCTCTTCAAGAGAACAGGCCCCTGTAGCTATCAAAACTGCAGGTGTTGATGCGATAATTGCCAAATCATTTGCAAGGATTTTTTATAGGAATGCAATCAATATAGGACTTCCTGTTATTGTATCAGACATTAAAGCGGAAGACGGAGATATTATAAGTATAGACTTATCAAAAGGAACCTTAATAAATGAGACAAACGGTGAATCAACTACATTTGAACCATTTAAAGAGTTCATGTTAAATATTTTGGAAGATGGTGGATTAGTAAACCACTACTTAAACGAAAAAGAATAAACATTACGATTATGAGGTATTAAAATGGATTGTCCAATTTGCGGTAGCGATGATATAGAAATTTTAAACTCGAAACAGAAATCATCAAAGAAGAAAATTACAGAAGAGTATCTGCTTAAATGTGAAGAATGCGGTCATGTTTTTAAGGATGCATTTTCATATAAGAAACCTAGACCATACAGAGTAATCATTTCAGAACAGGACAAGTCTCACAAAACAACTATTGATTTGTCACCAAGTGATGAGTTAAAAACAGGTGATGTTTTGCTTTCTGAATTCGGTCAGGTTGAAGTTACCAGTATTGAAATAAAAGACAAAAGATTAAACAAGGCAAAACTTGAAGATGTTGACACAATATGGGCTTCTTCAATTGAAATTCCTGCACGTATAGGATTTTCAGTAGATCTACATGGTGAAGTTGACTCCTATAAAGTTGATTTGGAAAGGGATTTTGAAATAGCTCCTGGAGATATAGTCAAAATAGATAATCATATAGTTAAAGTTCATGTCATTAAGACCCAGGAGAGAAAACTCACTTCAGGATTTGCAAAAGCTAATGTGATTAAAAGGGTTTATTCAAAACCGGTTAAATTCAACAACTATGATTATGACCTGACCAAGGACATCTTCAAAAAGCACAGTGGTAAAAAGCATGAAAGTATATATTGAAACTTACGGATGCACATTTAATCAGGCCGATTCACAGATTATTGCAGGTGTTTTAAAAGAAAATGAAATTGATATTATTGACAATATCGAAGATGCGGATGTAATTATTATAAACACATGTTATGTTAAATTGCCTACCGAAAACAAGGTAGTCTACAAGATTCAGCAGCTTCAAAAGAACTTTCCAGACAAAAAAATCATCGTCGGAGGATGTATGGTTGAAATTGACCCTGAAAAGCTTGAAAAAATCGGACCGAACTGCTCATGGATTGGTCCTCATCAGCTGAACAAATCTGCAGAAATCGTCAATGCAACATATTGCGGAGATGTAATTCGTGAAAGCGGATTTTCAAAGGAAAGTAAAGTTGGTGTTCCAAAATTTGTTGAAGATGGTTTGATTCATATAATTCAAATCTGTGAAGGTTGTCTTGGCGCATGTACATTTTGCTGTACCCGTTTTGCAAGAGGGCCATTAAATAGCTATCCAATTTCCGATATTGTCGGTGAAGCCAGGAAAGCTATTGAAAATGGTGCCTGTGAAATCCAGCTCACTGCCCAGGACACTGCAGCTTTTGGCCGTGATAGTGGTGAAAAACTATCTGATTTAATTAAAGAAGTCGCTAATTTAGAAGGAGATTTCCGTGTTCGTGTTGGAATGATGCACCCTAAAAACATTTTAAATGATGTTGATGAAATAATTGATGCAATCAAACATCCGAAGGTATATGATTTTATTCATTTACCTATACAATCAGGAAGTGACAAGGTCTTATCCGACATGAGAAGAGGTCACACTGTTGAGCAGTATATGGATATTGTATCAAAATTCAAGAGTGAAATTCCAGATATAACCTTGGCTACAGACATTATTGTAGGCTATCCGACAGAAAGCGATGAAGATTTTGATTTGACAGTTGATTTGCTTGAAAAAATCAAACCGAGTCTGATACATCTTTCAAAATATCAGCACAGGAAAGGTGCAATATCCTCTTCACTTCAAGAAGTTCCGCCTGAAGTCATGAAGAAAAGATCAAAATTTTTATCTGAAATTAAATCACAGATTACTGCTGATGAAAATGTGCAGCTGGTTGGAAGCATTCAAAATGTTTTGGTTGTTGAAAAAGGTTCTAAAGGCGGATTTATTGCCAAAACAAATTCATATATTCCAGTAATTGTTGATGATGTTGAGTTAGGTTCATTTGTTAAGGTTAAAATAACTGATGCAACTGCCACATATCTTAAAAGTGAACTGGTTGAAAAATAATTTTATTTTTTATTTTATTTCTTATTTTCATATTTTTACCTAATTTTTATGCTTTAATTTTATATAATGATATTATATTTATTTTAATTTCAAAAGCATATATGAATAACTTAAATGTTATAATATGGACGATTATTAGTCATTTTTACCGATACCTTTATATACTATTTTATACTACCTTTTAATTGGAGGTGTAATAATGAGTGAATTACCAATCGCACCAGTTGGTCGTATCTTAAAAAATGCTGGCGCACAAAGAATTAGTGACGATGCAAAAATTGCATTAGCTGAAGCATTAGAAGAAAAAGGTGACGAAATCGCACAAAAAGCTGTTAATTTCGCACGCCACGCTGGTAGAAAAACTGTAAAAGCAGAAGATATCAAATTAGCAATCAAATAGATTTACTAATTGTTTATTTTCATGGAAAGCTTTTTTAGAATAAAATCTATTGGCCATTTCTTTGGTCAATTTTTTTTATTTTTAAAATTTGCCCTTTTTTTAACACTGGGTCTGTCAATTAAGAAAAGTTTATATAGTACTTGTTTTAAATATAATTATGTTGTATAGGACCGGTGGTCTAGGGGTATGATTCCTCTTTGACGTGGAGGAGATCACGAGTTCGAATCTCGTTCGGTCCATATGCCATGTTAGTTCAGATGGGAGAACGCTAGACTGAAGATCTAGATGTCGCTGGTTCAAGTCCGGCACATGGCATTCCCTTTTATTATTTTTAAATATTTTTTTCATTACATGACAATATTATCGTTTTTTTTTAAAAGGAGTATAATTAATTTAAATGTGATGGTTTTGATTAAATGATTGTATCATTTAATCTTTTTTGGTTAATGTGATAGGTTTTGGTGTTACTTGTGTGTTTTCTCTTAAGTCTTTGTATCTTTTGACGATTTCATAACCGTAATCGCTTCCAATTTTATCTGCTCCTGCAGTAATGATTTGATTTGCATTTTTATAGTCGGTTATTCCTCCTGAAATTTCAATTTTGATTTTTGGTGCATGTTTCAGGAAGATATTAATGTCATTAACATTCTCGTAGATATGATTTGGAGATACAAATCCTGTTGAGGTTTTGATGAAATCCGCACCCGCTTTCTGTGCAAGTTTGGATGCATTTGCCTTTTGATAATCTTCAAGCACTTTTGTTTCAATAATAACTTTCAATACTTTATCTCCGATTGCTTCTTTAATCTGAGTTATTTCATTTTCGAGCAGATCGTAGTTTTCATTTTTAAGATAGCTCAAATTGATAACCACGTCTATTTCATCTGCTCCGTTTTCAACAAGTGAAGTTGCTTCTGCAATTTTGGTTTCGGTATTTTCAAAACCTAAAGGAAATCCAACTACACTTCCTATTTTTACATTAGTGTCTTTTAACATTTCTTTAGCTAATGGAACATATGTGGGAGAGACAATTACAGAATTAAAGTTCATTCCTTTTGCTTTTTCTAAAAATTCTCTCATTTCACTTTCGCTAATCATATTGTTTAAATTAGTATAGTTAATATAACCTGCTAAATCTTTTGAATTTCTTATGTTGTGTGTAACCATATTACCACTCTCTTAATTAGTTAGTATTTATACGAACAAGTATATAAACATTTAGGCTATCCTTTTCTTCATGTATGGGCCTACTTTTTCATATCCGAATTTACGGTAATAGTTTCTCGAACCAATTCCGCTTATTATAGCTACTTCTTCGTATCCTTTATCAATGGAGATGTTTTCAGCTTCTTTAAGAAGTTTTTCACCGAATCCTGTGTGCTGGCCGATTTTAGGATTTTTGCCACCTATTTTTATCATATTTCCATAGACGTGCAGCTCACGTACAAGGGAAGTTTTATCGGTTATTTCCTCTCTGAAATGATTTTCAGATGGGAAACGCAGTCTTAAAAATCCTGCAATGCTTTCTTCATTAACATCTTCGATGGACAAAAAGTTTTCTTCACCTTCACATGCCATATATTTTTCATTGAATAATTCAAACTCGTCCAGTTTATATTCTCTTGAGGTCTTTTTGTGACCGATTTCACGGCATCTTATACATTTACAGCTGATGTGCTCTTCATCCAGTCTGTTGTAGACAAGCTCGCCCAGATTGGATTTTTTAACTCCTGCCTCAATCAGTGTTGAAGGAATATCTCTTTGAATTCTCATTGTCCTGACCCATTTTGGAAGGATTTCCTTTATTTTAACAATCAGTTCAACAGCCTGCTCATCGGTATAAGGACTGTATTTTCCTTCCGCCCATAAATCATACAGTTCACTTCCCTTTGTAACGAGGCAGGGATAGATTTTAAGCATGTCTGGTTTGAAGTTGTCGTCACTGAAGAGCTGTTTGAACATTTTTAAATCCTGTTTTTCATCTACAAAAAGTCCAGGCATCATGTGCATGGCCACTTTAACGGCAGAATCTCTTAAAAGCTGATTTGCTTCAATGACATCTGCTATTTTATGACCTCTCTTGATTTTTTCGTAGAGCTCATCGGATAATGTCTGAACACCGAGCTCCACCCTGGTAACTCCAAAGTCAAGCATTCTGTTAATGTGATCTTTTTTGCAGTAGTCCGGACGTGTTTCAAAGGTCATTCCTACACATCTTACCTTGGAGCTTTCATTAGCCCTTTGAACATCACTTATCAAAACATAGTCGTTTGGAGGGTATGTCTTCAAAACTCCATCTTCAAAGCTTCTGATTTCTTCAGTATTCAGATTATATTCAAAATTGTCAGGCTTGTTTTTAATAATCAGTCCAAAATCTGTCATCGCTTTCAGGCATTGTGAGACAAACCATTCCTGATAGCACAAATCTCTTGAAGGAAATGTTCCTCCCATGATAATCAGTTCCACTTTATCAATCGGATGTCCGATTTGTTTTAGCTGTTTTAATCTATTGAAGCATTGGATGTAAGGGTGAAATTCATACATTCTTCCCCTGAGTGCTGCAGGCTCTTCTCCTGTGTAACTTGGAGGTGCTATTTCACTTTCAGGACAATAGAAACATCGTCCATGAGGGCATTTGTGGGGATGGCACATTACAGCCACAATTGCAACGCCTGACATTGTTCTAGTCGGTTTTTTCTTTAGGATTCCTGAGACCATCTCCTTTTCTTCAGGTTTTGCATATCTTAAAATGTCTGCATTGCTCATGAATTTTGACAGTTTTAAATCACGGCAGAGTTGCCTTTTTTTAACTTCAAGTTCACGTCGAGTGGATATTTCTCCATCAATGATATTGTTAATGATTATTCGACATGCTTTTTCCATATTTTTCACCATTCAATTAATAGTTAATTTTATATATTAGTTTTATTTAAATACTTAATGATTTATATTATTATATAACAATAAAATTTTAAGGTGAAAAAATGAAAATTAAAGAATTTTTAGGTTCAACCGTTTTAGATAAAAATGCATATGAAGTTGGAAGAGTAGGCGACATTGATTTCGACCCTGAAACTGGTGCAATTGGCACTATTACTTTAACTTTACAAAAAAATATCTTCTCCAAAGATGAAATTGAAATTAATTTTGAAGATATTGCAACCATCGGTGCATACGTTATCTTAAACAAAGAAATTCCTAAAGAAGAAGATAAAGCTGAAACTGTTGAAGCTACTATTGAAGTTGAAGACGACGAATAAACAAAAAGGTAATTTTTATGGCTTTTGATGCAAGAGATAAAGAGATTACTCTTGATTCTCATGTCAGATATGTTGATACAGGCACAATCGGCAAGGTTTTAAAGATTAAAACCACTGATGGTGTTGATTGGGTCAAAATCGATAAAACTGATTTGTGGTATCGCTCAGATTTGGTTGAATTGCTCGATGAAAAAGACTTGAAGAAAAGATTTGATGATGACGGCAATAATGAACTGGATATCGAGGCATTAAAAGAAAAAGCAGAAAAAATGGAAAACATTCAAATGGATTCCAGTGTTGCTGAAGGAGGAGGTTAATTCTACCTCCATTTTTTTTAATTTTCAACAAACAATCTAATTTTTTCAGCAAGTTTAGGCCCTATACCTTCAATTTGCTCCAGCTCTTTTTTTGAAACTCCACTTAAATCGTTACCGAAAATTTTGACAATATTTCTAGCTCTTTTTCTGCCGAGTCTTTTTACACCGACAACCAGAGGTATAATATCTTCTTTTACTCCGTAGTACAATCTTGCAGACAATATGTCAAAGTCCTTAAGGTTGGAATAATTTCCAAGGACTTCTGAGGTATTTTTGGCAAATCTGACGAGTCTTGATGCCTCATAGGCTGAGCGCCGGGTTGATGCAGAATAAACATTGTATTTATTTTCGATTTCAAATTCATTTCTCTCATTAACCCATTCGATTAGGGAAACTGTTGTAGCTTCGGGATTTCCGATGTCAACTGCAAAGAGTCCAACTTCAGACAGTTTGTCCCGAACTGGATCTTTTGATTTTCTTCCCTTAAATGATATCAGAGGTAAATCCGGAGTTTCAGACAGAGCATATATGAATTCCTCAACATTGATTTCGTTGATGTGGGAAATGTATTCTTTTATTTTAACTGCAGTTTCAACAGAATAATTTGATTTGGCTATAAGATTTCCGAAATCTGTTGTTTTAAGGCCTTCCGGTGTGGCTCTGATAATTCCGTTGTGAAGCAGGAATTCCAGTGCGCTTTCAAGTTCAAATCTTAAACTGTCTTCTGCAAACAATGCCATTGAAGGATTGTTACTCATCTGATATCCGTAGAGTGTTTTTCCAAAAAAGTCAGTCAGGTCTTCCAGATTCTTTGAAAGAGTGGATGCAATCTGTGCAATGATTTGCCTGTATATTGCATCTTTATTATCAATCAGTTTGGAGTTGGTTAATTCGATTTCCCCTTCAATATAAAATTCCTGTAGGTTTTGAGCTTCATCCATTGTTTTTGCAACAAGATATGAGTATCCGACATCATCATATTGAGGCCTTCCTGCTCTTCCGGACATCTGTTCATAATCAAAGACAGGAATCGGTTGAGGGCCGTTGCTGGTCCATCGGGTATGGTCTCTAATTATAACTGTTTTTGACGGCAAATTAACTCCATACATTAAACTTGGAGTTGCGGTTATCATAAGAATATTTCCCTTTCTAAATTCATCCTCGATAATCTCTTTTTGCTCATTGAACAATCCCGCATGGTGAAATGCAACTCCCTTTTCAGCGGCTTCTGCAAGCTTGACGCAGGTTGTTGTTGGAAGTGAGCCTTTCCTTTTTGGAACTTCAAGTAATTTCTCTGCAACTTCCTTAAATCTTTTTCTCTGCTCCACATTTATTTTTTTATTGATTTTACCTGAAACATAAGTTGCAAGGCTTTCAGTAAATCTTCTTGTTGATACAAATGCAAGAGCCTGTGATTTGTCTTTGATTGCCTTTTCAATTACCTTTACGATAACATCATTTTTGTTTTTCGTATTGAACATCTCTGCATCCAAAACTTCTTTGTTCAACGGCACAGGTCTGTAGTCATGTTCCACACAAGTCCCTTCAAGCCAGCCTTCAATTTCCTCAATGTTTCTTAAAGTTGCAGAAAGAGCTATTATTCGCATTGACGGATTGATGATTTTTGCACGTGTTATTGCAGATTCAAGTGTTGGGCCTCTTGTAAATTCTCCAATCATGTGAAATTCGTCAATTATTAGAGTGTCCACGTCACGCAGGTTATCCCAGGAAAAACGTGTAAGAGCATCAAATGATTCAAAAACCATCACTGACAAATCAGAACTGCTTGGATGTTTGCCGACGCTTATTCCATGCTCTTCAAATGCCTTGAATTCCTTTACCTTTTCGTTTTGTATTGAAAGGAGAGGCGCTGCATAAACAGCTTTTCCTCCGTTTAAAATTGTTTTAAGGGCAGGGAGGATTCCAAGCACTGTTTTTCCACTTGCTGTTGGTATTGAAATAATGTAATTTGAGTCATCATCCAGATAGCCGGATTCAATAACTGCTTTTTGTGCAGGATTGAAGTCTTTGATGTAGGGATATGTGCTGTTAATTATTTCTTTAATTTCGTTTGGTAAGCTTTCCATTTTAATCATTTAAATGTTATTTTTTTAGTATATAATAAATATTTCCAGAGAGAGCATTTGATAAATAATATTTTGGGTAACAATTATATATTACTAAATTATAAAATATTCTTAAATTAAAATTAAGGAGATTTTTAAATGGCAATCAAAGTAGAAGTATTTTCAACCAATTCATGCCCTCATTGTCCTGCAGCAATAGATGCTGCTCAAAACGCTAAAGACAAATTAGGTGATGCTATTGATGTGGAAGTATTAAAAATAGATGAAAGTAATGAAATCAGAGAAAGAGCAATCAATTACCAAATCATGGCAGTTCCTACAATTGTCATTGACGGCGATGTTGCTTTTGTTGGTGCACCAACCGATGACGAACTTATTGGAAAATTAGAATCTTTATTATAGATTCTCTCTTTTTTTATTTTTAAAATGACTGAAAATAATTATACTGGGGTCACGACAGGTACTATTGCAACAGCTTGTTCTCTTGCGGCGCTGGATGCAATCCTTGACTCTGCAGATATTGCATGTGTTAAAGTTCACACTCCCAAAAAAACATTGGACATTATAATTGATGAGTGTAAGATGTTATCTTCTTTTAAAGCACAGGCATGCGCTCATAAAAATCCTTATAATGACCCTGACGTTACTGTTAATCTGGAAATTTTTTCAACTGTTGAACTGTTGGACAAGTCAGATGAGGAGTCCAATGTGATAATTACTGGTGGAGAAGGTGTTGGGAAGATTACAAAACCCGGTCTTCAGATACCTGTTGGTGAATATGCAATAAACCCTGTTCCGAGACGCATGATTATTAGAAATCTCGAGGAAAAGGTTCCGGAAGGTAAAGTGGCTAAAGTCACCATTTCCATTCCTGAAGGTGTAGAAATTGCCCGTAAAACAATGAATCCTAAATTGGGTATTGTTGGTGGCATCTCCGTTTTGGGAACCACTGGAATTGCAAGATCCATGTCCAGTGATGCATATAAAAATTCCATAGTAACTCAGATTGATGTTGCACTTGCCTCTAAGATTAACGATCTGATTTTTGTTCCTGGAAATATCGGTGAAAAACTTGCCTTAAAAAAATTGGACATAGATAAGGAACAAATCATCCAGACAGGAAATTTTGTAGGTTTCATGTTTGAAGAAGCTGAAAAAAGAGGTGTTAAAAAGTTCACCTATTTCGGACACATGGGAAAGCTGATTAAGGTTGCAGGAGGAATATTTGATACAAAACATGCCGTTGCAGATGGAAGACGTGAAATAATGGTTACACATGCAGCCCTTTGTGGAGCTGACAGGGAGTCGCTTCAAAAGCTGTATGATTCCAAAACAACCGATGATATGATGGATATTCTAGATGATATTGGTCTTTCAGTTGAAGTTTCAAACAGTATAGCCTCCGCCATTCATGAAAGATGTATGCAGCGTTTTGATTTGGATTTGAATGTCATTTTAGTTGATATGGAAGGAAATTATCTTAATAGCAATATGCAACTCAACACTGATAAGTAGTGTGTCTATCTTTTTTTATAGTTTTTTCCAAAATTATTTATTTAAATTTGAAAGAGGGATTTTTCCCGCCAAATTGTATGTCATTAAAAAATAGTATATAGTATTTTAACAAAGTTGAAGAGAATAAAAACAGTTGAAAATAGTCATACTATTTAAAACTAAAATCCAAATGAGTATCCTGCATTTTTACAGATACAATATCTGCATAATGAATTTTCATCCCTGATACTCATAATTCTGGTTTTACATTTATATTCTCCATTTTCTAAAAATACTTGGTCTTTTGCAGGATTTTCTCCGACAGGATGTAACGGCCTTTTAGCCAGCAATACTAAATAAAGTGAAATGTATTTTGTAAATTCTCTTGTTTCCTCATCGCCGCCAGCATATGTATCAAAATAAAAATCTATGTCTTTTTTAATATTTTCGACAATTCCCTCTTTAATTTCATAGTCTTCAGTGATATTTAAGGAGAAAATTTCATCCCATGCTTCTGTATTATATTTGGCAAGCTGTTTTGTTAGAGGATCTTTGTATCTCTCGTCTGTTACTTTGTTTCTAAGATATTCAATTGGATAATCTTTTAAGTTTTCTTTAATCTCTTCAAGTAATTTTGTTGCTTTCATAACTAAATTAATGTATTGACGGATATATGTGTTTTTCTATAATTGTAAATTTGGCTTTAAGCATATTTTAAACTATAAAAAAATAAAAAATGGAATAACTCTATTGAGAGTTATTCTACACTATTGATTTTACTGGTCATGTTTTCTGTGAAATTCATTTTTGCAAATGTGTCATCGGTTGGAAGTATCATGTTGAATTCATGGATTTCATCAATTTGACCTGATCCTTTAAGATTATTGAATCCTAGGACATGACCTCCTTTTGTCTTATCATCAGACAGGAAATGAAGGTGCCAGCCGTGCATGTTAAGTTCCTTCATGTATTCTGGGAAGTATACTGCCACAACTGTTCCGGTTTGGTCAGTGTGGTTGAATACTTTTTGGTCTACAGTTGCAACTTCAGTGAATTCTTTATATGGTTTTTCTTGTTTTTCAACACTTCTAACTGTAATGTTTGAAAAATCACCTTTTATTTTGATTACATACATGTTGTTTGTACCATATTTTTCAATGGTCTTGTCCAGTTGACTTGTTAAATCGTTAAAGTCCTTGGCGGTTATAGTATCTATTTTTCCGTCTTCATCAAATTTGGTGATTGTAGCGAATGGTATGGTTTCATTATCTGCCATGACATTAATGCTTCCATCAGCTGCTGCCTGATAAACAACACCGTCTAAAACTATCATCTCACCGTTTACTCCTTCAAATGTTCCAAGACCAATGTCACCATGTGATTTTAAATCGCCTACGGTGATTACTCCATTATATTCTCCATGCATGAAAGCCTGCATTAAAGAGACTTGATACATTGAATCATCATCATTATTATTGTTTAAAAATAATGAATTTTGAGCGCTGACTGCTGAAACAGCAAGCAGGCCAATTACAATCAATGCAAAAACTATTTTTTTATTCATCATAATTTCCTCCTTTAGTATATTAAATTTCTATTGGAATTAATTAATAAGATCATGTTTTAAATAGAAGTTCAAATCGATTCGTGAAATAATAGGTATGTTTAGATGTGTAAATATTTTGAAAGTGAATTCGTGTTTTTTCAAATCTGAATAATAAATATATGGTAGTTGGATAAATCAACCAAACCTGATTAATTATATCATGTTTCTATTGAAGTTGGTGCTTAATTTCCATATTCATGCAGTATTATTTCATATTTGTGAAAAATACGTATTTACTCGATTAAAACAGAAGTTAAACGATGATAATTTCTTTAAGGTCATTTTCCCTCTTAAAAAAAGTTAAAAAACAAAAAATAGATGTGATGGGATTTGAACCCATGAAGCAACTAATGCATAAGACCCTGAATCTTACTCCTTTGACCACTCGGACACACATCTAAAAGAATATCTCAAAAAGTAATTGATGTACTGTTTTGAGTTTAACTTATTATCATATCTTTTTTTTAATATAAAAATGATTCCTTTTTGACCCCATAATTATTGGGTCAATCATTTCATATTCTCAAAATTGTAACTTGGTTAAGCATTGAATCTTCTATACTGTAGACAATTTACTGTGAACATTTTTCATTTTCTAATCCAGCGTCCAATTGACCTCCGAACAAGGGATCATGATATTTTCATTACTAACACTTGTTAAACAGGATTTAACATTACCATTAATGTTTTTAAAATTAAATTCGACCTTAAACTTTGAAATAAATCATTTTTAAAATTTTCTAAGATGGAAACTGTTTAATTACAATCCTAATAGTTAATGTTATATAATATTTTAATAATTGGATTTTACAGGAGAATTACATTTAAAGTAAACATTCATCGGGAAACAAAATTGAATTATTTTAATGTTAGTAGGGATATTTTTTTATAAAAAGAGAATATTCAAATTTGACTTTTTTTATCATTGATTTTCACTGATTTTGCATATTTATTTAAACAATAACTTTTCTAAATAATATTAGAAATTAGTGGAGTTTTATTTTTATGAAAATTGCAATGGTTGGTCAATTTCCACCGCATGTAGGTGGTGTCGGTGTTCATATACACACTTTATCAAAAGAACTTGTAAAGCAGGGACATGAAGTATATGTTATAACATATCCTCATAAGGATATTCAGGATATTGACGGGATTCATGTGATTGGAACAAAGGGTCTTAATATTCCGGGTGTTAGAGGATTGATGTTTAAAAAGAATGCAAAAAAGGCATTGGAAAATCTCTTGGATAAAGAGGATATAGATATTATTCATGGTCATTATCTGTTTCCGGCAGGTGCTGCTGCTGTTGAAGTTGGAAACAAGAGAGGTATAAAGACATATGTTACTGCACATGGTTCCGATATGTTTGAAGTTTATAAAAAGCAACCGTTAATGCGTTCCACTATTAAAAATGTATTAAAACGTGCTGATTGCGTTCTTGCAGTAAGCAATGCATTAAGGCATGAAATCATTGCAACAGGCGTAAACGGTATTTCACAAAAAACCAGGTTGTCCTGGAATTCCGTTGATGTTGAAAAGTTTTCCTTCCACAGAAACAATTCATTTAAAATTGAAAACAATTTGATTGACAAGCCGATTGTTTTGTTTGTTGGAAATATCATCAAGAGGAAAAATGTCGAATCATTGTTAGAAGCCAAAAAAATTGCAAACAGTGATTATTATCTGGTTATTGTTGGTGATGGGCCGCTGTTTAAAAAACTTAAGCAAAAAGCTGAAGATGAAAACATTCGTGATGTGATTTTCACAGGTTCGAGGGATGATGTTGATAAAATCATTCCAAGCTGTGATGTTTTGGTCTTGCCTTCATTTTCTGAAAGTTTTGGTCTTGTTTTGATTGAAGCGTTATCCTGCGGTAAACCCGTAATTGGAAGTAATGTTGGGGGAATCATTGAGATAATTACTGATGATGTGGGTTTATTAGTCAATCCGAATAAAGTATCATCCATCGCAGGTGCAATTGATAAAATAGTTAATGATAATCAGTTCAGATTAGAATTATCTTCTAATGCAAGAGAAAGAGCTATGAAATTTTCAAAAGTTGATATTCCATATGATGAGGTAAAACAATGAAAAAAACAGTAAGGTCACCTGGTTCTGCAACAATAATCAATGCAATTGCAACAGGTTTCGGTTCTGCATTTGGAATTGGTCTCGACATTAAATGCCATGCAAAATCCGCTGATAGTCAAATAACCTGTTTCAATGATGTTGGGGCAGACAACACTTTAATGGAATTATGTGTAAAAAAGGTTTTCAATCATTATGACATTAACGTTGATGAATTTGGAGTCGATTTAAAAACAGAATCTAGTTTACCGATGGCATCAGGCCTTTCAAGTAGTAGCGCTTCATCAAATGCTATTGTAAAGGCAGTCTCTTCAATCGTCAGTGAGGAATTTAATTTAAAACCTCTCGATGATTTGGAAATAATCAACATGGCAATTGACGCATCACTGGATGCGGGAGTTACAATTACCGGTTCATTTGATGATGCAACAGCATCATACTTTGGAGGTGTTGTTGTAACAGATAATAAAAATAGGGAATTTATTATAAAAGAGGAAATGGAGGACTGTCCTATTTTGGTTTATATGCCTAATTTCTTTTCAAAATCTGGTGATTCCAATCCTGAAAGGATGAAACTACTTGCTCCGCTTGTTGAAACCGCATTCGGATTTGCAAAGCAAAGGGATTATTTCAAGGCAATTAATTTAAATGGACTTTTATATTGTGCAACATTGGGTTTTGACTCAACAATTGCCGTTGATGCCTTGGAAGCAGGTGCAATTGCTTCAGGATTATCCGGTACTGGTTCCTCATTTGTTGCCGTTGTCAGTGATGAGTCAATCGATGATGTTAAGGATGCCTGGAGCAGATATGAGGGTAATGTTTTGGAAACTCATGTTGACAACGAAGGTTGTCAATTTATATGAGATTAATTTTAATTTTTAATTCAATCAAAAAAATAAAGTGGGAATAAACATATAGTTTATATACTAGGATTGTAATAAATTATATTATTATCATTATTATCAATTTGGTGATTTTTTGAAAAGTGAACAAGAAAAAATATCTTTTAAAAATAAGCAAGAGGCTGAAGATCTTCTCAAAAAATCAAGAATTCGTATTGATGAAATTGATAATGAATTATTTGATTTAATTTCTCAGAGAACTTCTATTGCAAAGGATATTGCTGTTGCTAAAAAATATCTTGGTATGCCAATCTTTGATAAAAGTAGAGAAGAGGAAATTCATAGGAAAATAGAAACGTTATCTGAGCAAAAAGGTCTTGATGTTGATATTATTAATCAAATTATAGACATGCTAACTATATTAAATAAGAATGAGCAGAATAAAATTTTAAAGGAGGAATGTTAATGGGCAATATTAGAACTTCATTTGTTAAACGTTTAGCTAAAGAACTTATTGAAACTCACCAAGGAGTTTTTACTACTGATTTTGAAGAAAACAAAAAATTAGTACAAGAATACTCTACCGTAAGTACTAAACATTTAAGAAATAAAATCGCAGGATATGTTACAAGGCTTGTTAGGTTAGAACAAACCAGAGATTAAGCTTTTTTCATATTTTTTTTACTACTTTTTTATAATTTTTATTTTTAATTTGAATATTTTCTATTTTGTATATTGTTTTACCAATTAATTTTTTGTTTTTAGTCACTTTTTTCATGATATTTTATTTAAAAGTTTATTAATATGATTAGATATAAATATATATTAATATTTTTGTTTACTCAAAAATATGAAATTTAAAAATTATCTTATTGAAATAGGTGAATTTAATGGATTTGATAGTAGCAAAATTTGGTGGAACCTCTGTTGGAAATGGTTCACGGATTAAAAAGGCGGCGCAGTCCGTAGTAAATGAGTATATGAAAGGCAATCGTGTTGTAGTTGTAGTTTCTGCAGTAAATAAGACAACAGATGATTTGATTGGTTTATCCAATGAAGCAATCGGTGAAGGATTGACTGATAAACAAAAGGCAGAAATTATGGCTATGGGTGAATTGACTAGTGCTAGAGTATTCTCAGCAACTATTGAATCTTTAGGCGTAAAATCTGAATTTATTGACCCTTATAATGATATGTGGCCAATAATGACTGATTCAAATTCTCTTGAAGCTAAAATTGATTTTGGCACCACAAACAAAAAAATTGTAGGTATTGAAAATCTTTTAAATCAGGGAATAATTCCGGTCATTTGCGGATTTTTAGGAAAAGGCCCTAGCGGTGAAATCACAACCCTCGGAAGAGGAGGAAGTGATATATCTGCATTTTTAATTGGACATTGTTTAAATGCAAATGAAGTTGTCATTGTTACTGATGTTGATGGTGTAATGTCTACTGACCCTAATAAAATTGAGGAAGCTGAATTGCTTGATGAAATCAGTGTTGAAGAAATGAGGGATTTGGCTACTCATGGTGCACAGGTATTGCATCCTCACGCATTGAAATATAAAGATCCATTAATAAGTGCAAAGATTATTAATTTTAAAGAAGGTGATTTGGACTCAAAAGGTACCCGAATTACCGGTCCTTTTGAAGGAGATATTTTAAAATCAGTATCTGTTTATCACGAACCTATTTCACTCATAGTTCTTGTAGGTGAGGCTATGCTTAGAAAAGTTGGGCTTTTAGCAGACATTACCTCTTGTCTTGCTAAAAATAATATAAACATTTTTGGAATCTCCGCAGGT
This sequence comes from uncultured Methanobrevibacter sp., assembly GCF_902764455.1. Classification (NCBI taxonomy): domain Archaea; kingdom Methanobacteriati; phylum Methanobacteriota; class Methanobacteria; order Methanobacteriales; family Methanobacteriaceae; genus Methanobrevibacter; species uncultured Methanobrevibacter sp. Next base: position 27,519 of record NZ_CACWVY010000001.1, on the reverse strand, counting down.
CAAAATTCAATTACTACATTTGTAAGCAAAAAGGATTCTGAACAAGCTTATCATATTTTACATAATTTGGTTGTTGAAGCCGATGCTTTAAGCTCATTATCTCTTGGTGCTGATACTGCAATGATTACATTGGTCAGCCCGGATATTATTGAAACCCCTGGAATTATTTCCAGCATTACAGAACCGCTTAGACAAAATAATATTAATATTGTTGAAATCACTTCATCTCAAACAGCTGTAGTGCTGTTTGTTGAATGGAAAGACGGTGAAAAAGCACATAAATTAGTTAACGAGGTTTTAGGATGAAATTTGAAGGAACATATGTTGCAATGGTAACTCCTTTTGATGATAACAAACAAATTGATGAGGAAGGTTTTAGATCAAACATCAACTATTTAATCGATCAGGGTGTTGACGGTTTAGTTGGTGCGGGAACTACTGGTGAGTCTGCTACAATTGACCATGAGGAACATAAAAAAATCATTGAGATTTTGATTGATGAAGCTGACGGAAGAGTTGAAACTATTGCCGGAACTGGAAGTAATTCTACTTCAGAGGCATTATCTCTTACAGAATTTGCCGCTGATGCAGGTGCAGATGGAGCATTACTGATTACTCCATATTATAATAAACCTCAGCAACACGCGCTTGTGAATCATTATGCAACAATTGCGGAAAAATGTGATATTCCAATTATTGCTTATAATGTACCGTCACGTACAGGAAGCGACATTGCTGTAGAAACTGCAGTTGAATTGGCAAAAATTGAGGGTGTTGACGCTCTTAAAGAAGCTAGCGGTAGTGTTGATAAAATATCTGACATTTACAGGGCTCTTACTCGTGAAGGTCTTGAAGATGACTTGAACATTCTTTCCGGTGAAGATTCACTTACTTTGCCTATCATGGCTGTAGGAGGAACTGGTGTTATCAGTGCATCTGCAAATATCGATGCTAAAAGAATGGTTTTAATGGTAAACAGCATATTGAATGATGATTATACAAGAGCATTTGAACTTCACTATGAAATGCTTGATTTGATAAGAGCTCTTTTCATTGAAAGCAATCCGGTTCCTGTTAAAACTGCAATGAATTTAATGGGACTTCCTGCAGGACCTTTCAGACAGCCTTTGTGTGAGATGAAAGAAGAGAATTTAGAAGTTCTTAAAAAAGCATTAAAAGATTCAAATTTAATTTAAGTAGGTATTATTATGATTAAAGTCGCAGTTACTGGAGCAGCTGGAAGAATGGGCTCCGGTATTGTAAAAAAAATAACTGAACAAGAAGATATGGAAGTTGTTGCAGCTATTGAAATACCAAATACTCCATTGGCAGGTAAAGACGTTGGTCTTCAGGCTGGAATTGGAGAACTTGGTGTTGAAATTGTAGGTGCTGAAAAACTTGAAGAAACATTAAAGTCTTCCGGTGCAGAAGTATTGGTTGATTTCACTATTGCTCCTGCAGCTGCAAACGCAATTGAAGTAGCTACTTCCTGTGGTGTGGGTGTTGTTGTGGGAACAACAGGATTCACAGATGAACAGATGCAGTCAAACATTGAAAATGTTAAAAAGAACAATGTTCCTGCAGTAATTTCTTCCAATATGGCAATTGGAGTTAACGTGTTCTTTAACACTTTAAAGAAATTAGCCCCACTTTTATATGATTTTGATATTGAAATTATTGAAGCTCACCACAATCAGAAACAGGACGCTCCATCTGGAACTGCTGTGACTGCATTTGAAGTTATAGCTGAATCATTGGAACGTGATCCTGAAGAAGTTGGAGTCTACGGAAGAAAAGGATTAGTCGGAAAAAGAACTCCTGAAGAAATTGGTATCCATGCAATTCGGGGTGGAGATATTGTCGGAGACCACACTGTAATGTTTGTGGGTGATGGTGAAAGAATAGAAGTCAAACATCAGGCTCATACAAGAGAAGTATTTATTGCAGGTGTAATCAGGGCTATCAGATATATTCCTCAAGCTGAAAAAGGAATTGTCAGCAGTATGAATGATGTTTTAGGATTGGATTAGGTGAAAAAATGGTAAATGTTGGTGTATTGGGCGCAACCGGTATGGTCGGTCAAAGATTTATTCAGTTACTTGAAAATCATCCTGATTTTGAAGTTACAGCTTTAGCAGCTTCTTCCAGATCAGCTGGAAAAAGATATGAGGATGCTACTACCTGGTATTTAGATAATGAAATGCCAGATTCTGTCAAAGACATTAAAGTCGTTGAAACTGATCCTGAAAAAATGGATAATGATGTTGATATTGTATTTTCATCTCTTCCTACAGAATTTGCAGCAAAAGTCGAAAAGGCTTTCGCAAAAGATTATGTTGTTGCAAGTAATGCTAGTGCACATAGGATGAAAAAAAATATTCCTTTGGTAATTCCTGAAGTCAATCCGGAATGCTTAGACATGATTGATGCTCAGCAAAAGGAAAATGACTGGGACGGATTCATTGTTACCAATCCGAATTGTTCAACTATTGCTTTGGCTTTATCATTAAAACCTATTGTGGATAATTTCAATGTTAATGCAGTTAGGGTATCAACAATGCAAGCAGTATCCGGTGCAGGTTATAATGGAGTTCCATCAATGGCTATTGTCGATAATCTTGTTCCTTTCATTGGAGGCGAAGAAGAAAAAATGGAAAGCGAATCCCTCTATCTGTTGGGTTCTTTCGATGGTAGCGATGTAGTTAATGCAGATTTCAAATTAAGTGCATCATGTCATAGGGTACCTGTTATTGATGGTCATACTGAAGCAGTATTTATTGAGTGTGATGAGGACTTTGACATTGCTGATGTAAAAAGTAAAATGGCAAACTTCAAAGCATTGCCACAAGAACTAAATTTATTCTCAGCTCCTGAAAATCCAGTCATTGTCAAAGAAGAAGATAACAGACCTCAACCAAGAATGGACAGAAATGCCGGTAATGGTATGGCTGTTACTGTTGGTAGATTAAGAAAAGATGTAGTATTTGATAATAGTTTTAAATATGTTCTTGTTGGGCATAATACTATTCGTGGTGCGGCTGGAGCATCAATATTAAATGCTGAATTAATTAATGATAAAATACTTTAATTTTATCAATTTATTTTTTCTATTTTTTTTAAAATTTTTTGTTTTTTCTATCTTTTTTCTATTTGTTTTTATTTTTAATTTTAGGTTATTGTAAGGGTTTAATTTAAATAGTATAAAATAAATATTTTATAGCAAGGAATTATATTGTACATTATATCGAAATTTTCAAATTCATAAATATTTAATTATTTGAAATTGATATAGGGATAAAATTTAAACTAAGGGATAGAATGGAAATAGGAATTGATGCTGAAAAAGATACACTACAATCTTTAATTCGGTCTTGCCTATTAGAGCTTAATAAGTTAAAATTTGATTTAACTGAACTTGAAGTGGAAAAAGCTAATGATAATACTCCACAAAGGATTAAAGAACTCGAAAAAGATATTGTAGAGAAAGAACGAGAAGTTTCTGTAATAAAGTTCAAGGCAGAAGATGAAATTAACCTTTTGAAAAAACAACTCGAAGAAAAGGATAGCTTAATAAAAAATCAGGAAGACAGAATTTACGAACTTGATTATGTTAACAATTCTCTTGATGAGATTAAGGAATATTTTGCTGAACAGTTAAGAGACTACAAGAAAAAAGAGTTGGCCGATGTTAATGAAAGGTTAAATGAATCATTCAAAAGTGTAGCTGAAAAAGAAGCTCAAATCAACTCACTTTCAAGAACCATTGATGAATACAAAATCAAGGTTATCAAGTTGGAGAATAACGTTGAGTCCAAAACTAAAATCATGGAACTTGAAAAGGAGCTTGAGCTCAAAAATAGTGAAATTACACTAAAAGAAAATGAACTGTCTAAAAAAGATGACCAGATGGTCATTTTAAAAGAACAAACCATTCCTAAGCAAGAATATATTGATATGCAGTCTGAATTTGATTCAAAAATCAATGAATTGAACTGTGAAATAGATAATTTAAAAGAACAAACTATCCCTAAAGAAGATTATCATGACCTTCAGTCACAATTTGAAACTGAAATGGTTAATTTGGATAATCAAATCAAAGTTCTTAAAGAAAGCACTATTCCTAAAGATCAATATACAAATCTTCAAACTCAATTGGAATCTGAATTGGCATCAAAAGATAGTGAAATTGAGTATTTGAAAGAAAAAACTGTCCCTCGTGATGAATTTGTTTCCCTTCAAACTCAATTGGAATCTGAGTTGGAATCTAAGGATAGTCAGATTGAGTATTTGAAAGAAAAAACTGTCCCTCGTGATGAGTTTGTTTCTCTTCGAAATCAGTTGGAGTCTGAGTTGGAATCTAAGGATAGTCAGATTGAGTATTTGAAAGAAAAAACTGTCCCTCGTGATGAGTTTGTTTCTCTTCAAAGACAATTGGAAAATGAAATTTCCACTAAGGACAATGAGCTTAGATACTTAAAAGAACAGACTGTTCCTCGTGAAGATTTCTTGTCATTGAAAAATCAGCTTGAAAGTGAAATCAATACCAAGAATAATCAACTTAAATATTTAAAAGAGAGCACTGTTCCTCATGAAGATTACCTGTCTTTGAAAAATCAGCTTGAAAGTGAAATCAATACCAGAGATAATGAGCTCAAGTATTTGAAAGAGCAAACTATTTCCCGTGAAGAATATCTCAAACTTCAAGGTGAATTGAACAGGAAAAATGATAAAATCAAAAGACTAGAAGAAATCAATACTTTCTTTAATGAACTTCAAGAAGAACAAGAAGCTTTTGATACTGTTGAAAAGACTCCTCCTTTCAGGTTGGAGAAAAAGCAAAAACGTAGATAATTAGAATTCCTTTAATTGGGGTTGGATTTCTAGTAATCAATGAGATTTTTAATCTCATTTTTCTACATTTTCTATTTTTTATACTGTCGTATCTACATGTCGGCATAACATTATATTTTTTTAAGGTACTCATTTCATTTATTCACATTAACCTGCATTAATTTTGATAGACATAATTATTAATGTTAATATTATGGTATGCAACTGCAAGTATTGTGGCATTTAATCATAGGTAATTTTTAGGTATGATTTTTTCATAATCTTTTTCTTACTTTAATTTACTTTATACCGTAAAGTATTTATATAACCTTAAACTCATGTATTATGTAGAAAGGTTTTGTCAACACTATAACTTATTTTCTCATGTTGATAATTTAACTGATCTAATTATTTATAAAATTAAAAAAAGGTGATTATTTATGGCACAAGGACAACCAATTTTTATTTTACCTGAAGGTACTAACAGGTCTGTCGGTAGAGATGCACAAAGAAATAACATTTTAGCTGGTAAAGTATTAGCTGAAACTGTAAGAACTACTTTAGGTCCTAAAGGAATGGACAAAATGTTAGTTGACGGACTTGGTGATATTGTTGTAACCAACGACGGTGTTACAATCTTAAAAGAAATGGATATTGAACATCCTGCAGCAAAAATGCTCGTAGAAGTTGCAAAAACCCAAGAAGATGAAGTTGGAGACGGAACTACTACTGCAGTAATTATTGCTGGAGAATTATTAAAAAAATCCGAAACTTTACTTGACTCTGACATCCACCCAACAATCATAGCTATGGGATACAGAAAAGCAGCAGAAAAAGCACAAGAAATCTTAGATGAAATTGCAATCGAAGATGTTGATTCCGAAGTATTATTAAAAGTAGCTATGACTGCTATGACTGGTAAAGGAACTGAAGCAGCACGTGAACCATTAGCAAAATTAATCGTAGATGCTGTTGAAGCTGTAGCAGATGAAGACGGTGTTGACATTGACAACATTAAAATTGAGAAAAAAGATGGAGCTGTTGTTGAAGAATCCAACTTAGTTGAAGGTGTAATTGTAGACAAAGAAAGAGTACACCCAGGCATGCCATCTGAAATCAACGGTGCAAAAATTGCATTAATCAACACCCCATTAGAAGTTAAAGAAACTGAAATGGATGCAGAAATCACTATTACCGATCCTGCTCAAATGCAAGCTTTCATCGAACAAGAAGAAAAAATGGTTAAAGATATGGTAGACAAAGTAGTTGGTGCTGGTGCAAACGTATTATTCGCACAAAAAGGTATCGACGACTTAGCACAACACTACTTATCTAAAGCTGGTGTTTTAGCTGTAAGAAGAGTTAAAAAATCTGATATTGAAAAATTATCCAGAGCTACTGGTGCTAACGTAATTACAAACTTAGATGATTTAACTGCTGAAGACTTAGGAGATGCTGGTCTTGTAGAAGAAAGAAAAATCTCCGGTGAAGACATGATCTTCGTAGAAGAATGTAGCGGAGCTAAATCTGTAACCTTATTTGTAAGAGGAAGTACCAAACACATTGTAGACGAAATTGTAAGAGCAATTGAAGATGCAATTGGTGTAGTAGCAGCTACCGTAGAAGATGACAAAGTTGTTGCTGGTGGAGGAGCTCCTGAAATTGCAATGGCTAAAAAACTCAAAGATTATGCAGAATCTATTTCTGGAAGAGAACAATTAGCTGTAAACGCATTTGCAGAAGCTTTAGAAATCGTACCAAAAACCTTAGCTGAAAACGCAGGTTTAGACAGCATCGACTCCTTAGTAGATTTAAGAGCTGCACAAGAAGACTCATTCTACATGGGATTAGATGTATTGAAAGAAGCTGGTGTAATTGAACCTAAACGTGTCAAAAAACAAGCTATCCAATCTGCATCTGAAGCAGCTGAAATGATTTTAAGAATCGATGATGTAATCGCATCAACCAAAGGCCCTGAAGATATGGGTATGGATCCTTCCGCAATGGGCGGAATGCCTCCAATGATGTAGATACAAAGAAATTTTTATAATTTCTTTTCTTTTTTTATTTTTTATGAAACACAGACTTATTTTTAACACATCACTTGACGATGAAGTTTTTTATCTGAAGGATACTATTTTTGTTAATTTCAATGTTAAACGTAATGGAATTTCCACATCCAAGCTTAACGGCGGATTTTCCAGTGAATATAAAAGCGTATTTAACCATCATCTCTCACAGGAAAATATTGACTATCTTGAAGACCATGATGTCAATGATTATCTAATCCGGCTGTGTGGAACATTAAATATGGATTCTGATTATTCAACAGGTCTGATTACTTTAGCGGAAATGAAAAATACGAGCATTGTTTGCCGTATATTTAAAAATATTGAAGTTGTAGCTATTACCACTGCAGGAGTCAGAACCAATGCTTCAAGAGCGGGTGATCCTTCATCATATTATGAGGAGAACGGAAAATTCGGTACAATAAATACAATTATTTTAACAAATGTCAATTTGGATTATGAGACACTGCTTGAAGCATTCATGTGTGCCACCGAAGCAAAGACGGTTGCTTTAAGCGATTTAAAGATTCCCTCACAATACTCAAATTTCTATGCAACAGGAACTGGAACTGATGGACTGGCCGTTTTTTCAAATACTGAATCTGAAATAACATTGACAAATGCTGGAAAACATTCCAAATTCGGTGAATTAATTGGACAATGCATTATTGAATCGGTTAAAAAAGCCATTAAAAAACAGGTCTGGATATCAAATAAATCACAGTCAAACGTATTGTCAAGGTTAAATCGTTATAATTTGGACATTAATGAGTTTTATAAGAATTTAGATTATGATAAAAAAGAATTTATTGCTGAACTTCAAAAAGATATGAAAAAACAGGATAATGTGGCCATTACAACAAGCATTTTAAATCTCTTTGATGAAGTTCACTGTAATTTAATCAAAAAAGAGGATGCCTATTATCTGGCAGTTGAAATAAAAGAAAAATGTAATAGTTATCCAATAAAAACGCTATTGGAATACTGGATTAACTATTTTATTCGTTAGTGTTAAATTCAGCAAGTTCTCCGTTTTCTTTAACGATTTTAGCAATTGATTCTTCTGCTGCTTCCAGTTTTTTGTTGCAGACATTAACAAGTTGCATGGCTTTGTTAAATTCATCAATTGCATCATCTAATGGGACATCTCCGTTTTCTAATTTGTTAACAATTTCTTCTAATTTTTCTAAACTTTCTTCAAAACTTAAATCTTGCATCTATATCACCTTTGTGTTTACTGTTCCGTCATCAAATTCAATATCAATTTCATCTCCTGTTTTAACATCCTTGGATGAAGACAGCACCTTATTGCCGGATTTGGCAATGGTATAACCTCTTTTTAATGTCAAAAGGGGATTTAATACTTCTAATTTGTTGATGTTTTTAAGGAGTGCGTCCTGTTTTGTTCTAGTAAGCTCTTTAGGATTTTTCAAAATTGGAGCGTTTTCAAGCTTGAACAATTTATTTTTATTTTGTGAAATAATGTTTTTTGAGCTGAAGCTCAATTTGTTGACTAAATTGTCAAGAGTCATTCCTTTGATTTCGTATATGCTTTCGGGATTTTTAAAAATATTTTTTTGAGAAATATTCTCCAGTTTGGTTTTATTCAATGTTATTTTGTCATTAACACTTTTGTTTAATCTTTTGGATAACTGGTCTACATTATCTTTAATTTTAGACAATTCTGGCACTGCAATCTCAGCAGCTGCTGTTGGTGTAGCTGCTCTCAAGTCTGCAACAAAATCGGATATGGTAAAATCAATTTCATGGCCTACTGCACTGATTACAGGTATTTTGCAGTTGTATATCTCAAATGCCACTTCCTTTTCATTAAATGACCATAAGTCCTCGATACTTCCTCCTCCACGTCCAACAATCAGTGTGTCAATGTCATAACTTTGAGCATTTTTAATCTGTCTGACAATTTGTCCTGAGGCCTGTTCACCCTGAACCATTGTTGGAAATACTAAAATCTCACAAATAGGATATCTTCGTTTGATTGTAGTGATGATATCTCTTATTGCAGCTCCGGTTGGAGATGTAACGACTCCAATTCTTTTAGGATATTTTGGAATGTCCTTTTTGTGCTGTTCATCGAAATATCCTGCTTCATTGAGTTCTGTTTTCAGTTTTTCAAATTTTTCATATAAAATTCCAATTCCATCTTTAGTAATGGATGCAGCATATAACTGATATTTCCCGTCCCGTTCATAGACTTCGATTTTACCTTTGACAATTACCTTGTCTCCGTCTTTAGGCTCAAAGTTTAAAAATCTCTTTCTGCCTTTGAACATCACGGCAGGAATTTGGGAGGCTTCATCCTTTAAAGTGAAATAACTGTGTCCGCTGGAGTAAGTCTTAAAATTGGAAATTTCTCCTTTAATGTAAATGTTTTTTAAATTGGCATCCATTTTCATCTTTCTGTTGATGTAAGAATTAATCTGGGATACCGTTAAATATTCTTCTTGCATGCATTCACCTTAAATTCAATGATGTTACTATATTGTTTTTATTTAATACTTTTTTTTGTTTATTGCAATATTTATTCTAAATAAGGTAATCTATTTAAAATTGATTGTACAATATATTGATAAGGTGACATAATGAGGATAAAAAATGAATTATGTGGAAAGGAAGTTCTGGATGCTGATATTCAGATTGCAGGAAAAGTCATAGATGTTGTTATGGATAAAGATACTTATGAAGTAACTGATTTGATTGTTAAAAAATCAGGATTTTCCCAACAGATAAAATCAAGCGAAGATGTCGTTCCTATAGAACTTGTCAAAGTAATTGGCGATAAAATTATACTTAAAGGGGTAGATGATATTTAATGATATCCAAAGAATATTTAATCGATTTATTGAAGAAAAATGAAGTATTTCTTGAAGGCGACTTTACTTTGTCTTCCGGAAAGAAAAGCAATTATTACATTAACATGAAAAAGGCCATTACAGAGCCGGAAATTTTATCAACTATTTCTAAACTAATCACTGATAAAATCAAAGATGATGAAATAGATAAGGTTGCAGGGCCTGCTTTAGGTGCAGTTCCAATAGCTACTGCAGTTTCTCTTGAATCAGGATTGCCGTTATTGATGATTAGAAAAGAAAAGAAAGGTTACGGCACATCCAAACTCATTGAAGGTGTACTGAACCAAAATGATAATGTCATTGTTGTTGAAGACGTTTCAACCACAGGAGGATCATTATTAAAAGCAATCAGAGCTATTCAGGATAATGGAGGTAATGTAACAAGGGCTTTTGTTGTTGTAGACAGACAAGAAGGAGCTATCGAAGAATTTGAAAAAGCAGGAATAAAACTAGAGCCATTAATAACTGTTAACGAATTCTTTGATTAAAAAAAGAAAAAAAGAAAAAAAATAATTTTATTTTTTCACATGATGGACAATATGGGGAAGTTCATCAATTATTATCCTCAATGCAGTTTTAACAGCATTAGGTGAGCCGGGCATTGATATTATAAGTGTTTTTTTATAAATCCCCGCAGTTGCTCTGGAAAGTAGAGCAGCTGAACCTATTTCTTCATATGACACGGCTCTAAAAATTTCACCAAACCCGTCCAGTTTTTTTTCGAAAAGTGATTCAACAGTTTCAACAGTGATGTCTCTTGGTGCAAGACCGGTTCCACCGTTGGTTATAATAACATCAGTTTCATCCTCAATCATTGTTTCGATAGAATTGATCAAATCGTCTTTTTCATCAGGAATCAAGCTTCTAGATTTTAAGGTATATCTAGATTCAATTTCTCCAGCAATGTATTTTCCAGATAAATCTAATTTTTCTGACTTTCTACTATCACTGAGAGTTATTATTCCGCAGCTAATGTCTGCAGATGCTTCTTTTTGATGTTCTGTTGATGTTTCACTTTTCATTGTATGCCTCTTATTGTTTTTTTTCATAAAATTGTTCTTTGATAATTTTATATTCATCCAGGTTTTTAATTAATTTATCGCTTGGATGAAAATAGTTATACTTTTCGAATTTTTCTTTAGTGGCGTATTGATGGTTGCAAATTATTTTCATATGGTGGACAATTGTTTTGTAATCGAGGCACAGTGCTTTTGAAAGCTGATTTGCATTTTGAGGCTTTAATATAATTGCATCTAAAATACGCATTGTGTTTTTCCCACCGGGTCTTCCGATTAAAAGGTTGTATAGTTCTTTATCTTTCATATAAAATATCACCTTTATCTTTATTCAATATAATATTTCCACAATGATGAAGCCCATTTTTTTGCATTGGCATCTTGTGCAATTAGAATTTGGGAATCATCATAATGCCCGTCCTTAAAAAATAATGTCAATGACATAAATTCTTCAGAATGGGTTAAAAATATTTTCATGGTCCTGTTAGTGATAATCGGATTTACTTTTTTGTTTTCAAGTAACTCCTTTTTGAATAATTCATTGTTTTCAATTGAATTATAAATCTCATCACTAACAATCATTTCCAATTTTTCTAATTTACCTGAATTTAAAAGGTCAATTATATGCTTAAAATGATTTTCTGAGTATATTGGCAGAATCATTCGTATTTCGCTAGATTGTGAAAGTAAGTTAATGTATTTGTTAAATGCAATGGATAAATCGCTTGTGGTGGAATTTATATATTTTGCATCTTTTAACAGGTAAATTTTTTTCATAGAGTCCTCTGGAATGTCAGATAAATCATGATTGTCCCAGAAGGACTCGCATTTGCTTAAAGCATACCAGTTTTCGATTAACTTTACCATATTGGTTGTCAATAAATAGCCGTTTGATGTTAATTCATAACATTTTTGAGCTTTTCTGACAAGGTTTATCGTCTCCAGTTCTTTAAGCCCATGCAATATGGTTGCTGATGGTTTGGATAGGTCTTTTCTTAATTCCTCTAAATTTTTAGGAATTTCGTATAGTGCTAATAGTAATTTAGCACGCATACTGGATGTTAGGATGTATTTGATATCCCTGTATTCTCGTGTTAGTTCCTGTTTGCTTTCGTGTTTCATTGTATCACCTCGTGTTTCACATGATTGAAGAGTTCTTCAGCCCATTCATATGACTTTTTATCATCTGAAATCAGAATTCTGTTCTGATCGAAACTGTCATCATTTTTAAATAAGCCCAGGCTCATTTTTTCATCACAGATGGTTAAATATAAATATATCTCATCTGTCACTGAATGAAGTTTCAATTTGCCGTTTTTTATTGCATCCTTTTTCAGCTGTTCATTAACTGGAGCCATCATTGCTTTTAGGATGTTTTTCGGAACAATCAATTCTATTGTGCCTCCGTTTTTTAAAATATTTTCAATCAATTCGGGATACTCCGGATGAAGATAAGGAAATATTGCTTTAACCTCTTTGGATTCTACCAATTGTTTTTTTATGGTATTGTGAGTTTTATAAATGTCAAGAGGGGTTGTTTCAATCAGTTTGGAATCTTTCAAATCGGTAATGTTCTGCATGGAATCCATGCTCAGCTGATTTAGATTGTGCATATACCAGAATGCATTGAAGTTGTTGATTATCTCAACACTTCTTTTAAATTCCATCAGGGTGTTAAAATAGATTTTAGCCATTGGATTTAAGTGGTATCTCTTTTTAACTTTTCCAATATATTTCTTCTCCTCTAACTTATTAATATTGCTTGAAACAGTACTGTATGCAAGTTTTGTTCTTTTAACAATTCCACGAACATTGTCTGGGCAAATATTCAATTCATTAAGGATTTTCAAACGAATTTCTGATTTTGCAAGAAATTTTATATCATTATTGATTTCATTTTGTGGATACATTTTTTTCCTCCATTTTTTTTATTCATAAAAATTCTTGAAATTTTCCTAGAATTTTTCTGTAATAAGTCATTTTGCTATTTAAAGTTAAATAGATTGTTCCAAACTTCTCCATAACTTATTCCAAAGCTTTTCCAAGGTTATTCCAATCTTCTCCCAGACTTGTCCCAAACTTTTACCTATCTTGTCCCAATCATGTCCATATCAGGTTGCACTCAATATTTTTTTCATGGCTAAGATTTATTAATTTATAAAATTATAATATCAAGCATGAAAACATGTTACGTATTAGATGCATCTGCATTCATTAATGGTTTTCAATTAACTTCTAATGAAAATTACACGGTTTCTGAAATTACAGCCGAAATCAAGGATTTCGAGTCACGTTTAAAATTGGATTCGGCTATAGCCGAAGGATTACTGGTTATATCTGATGTGAATAAAAAGTATATTAGGTGTGTGAATGATATTATATATGAAAGTGGTGATATTTTAAGGTTATCCTTACCTGATAAGAAATTAATTGCACTTGCATATAAATTGTCCCATGAAGGCAAGAATGTCAAAGTCATTACTGATGATTATACTATTCAGAATACCTTAAAAATAATGGGCATTCCTTTTTCAGGTGTTATAACTGAAGGAATTAAAGGAATTTATAATTGGAAAAAGGTATGTGAAGGTTGTAAAAAGGAATTTGATGAGGATTATCCTTTTGATGATTGTGAGATTTGTGGATCAAAAATATTCAAAAAAAGAATCAAGGTGAATAAATGAGAATAGGTATTGTAGTTCACGGTCCGAATATTATCGATTCAGGCTATGCATTAAAGTTAATTAATCTCCTTGGGGAATATGGTGAAATTTCAGTAAGGCTTGGTGGAACAATGGGTCGAACTGCTGTTATTGATGCCAGTTTGGAGGATATTATTGACATTTCCCGCAAATTGGTTCCAAGCGATTCTTTGAAAATATTTCATGATGATAATGTTGATGTAATCTTTTTGCTTAACTATGGAAAATCAGATGTTACTGGCCAGGTTTTTGGTTATAAGGTTTATAATCATTATGTTGAAAAGATTGATGATAATGATGCTCCAATAATTCAAATAGAACGGCCGGGTGAAGACGACGGAAGCATTATCCCGTGGAATAATGATTGTGACCTAGTTAAAGAACTGTCTCGAAGGCTGAATTTGACTGTTGTAAAACCTGAAGAAGTTTATGATGCCCACATCAGACAGGATAATGCAGGTGTTAATCAGAGAGTGGTTCATGGGGTAAGTCCTGGTGAAAATATAATGGTCAACAGTGTTGTTATAGGAAAGACAAATTCAGATAGACTCACGCTGATTTCAAAGGACAATCACATTGTCGATATAATGGGGGGTGAGCTCAAGCAGCACGGTCTTGAAAAACTGGGTGAGGTGGATCTTGATAGTGCAATTATTAAAACAGGACTTTTAAGGCATGCAAAGGTAACTCCACGTGTTATTTCAAAAGATAAACCAGATAATTTTAAAGTGACATTTCTGGACCATGCTGGTGAAGATGTTTATCGATTCCGGGATTCCAGTTTGGTTATTACTGTAGGTGATGATACAACTTTGATATCTTCTGACATTCTGTATAGATTTGATATACCTATAATTGGAATAACTGATGGGGATTTGGACAAGGTTGTGGAAGACGGATTCAAGGTTAAAAATTCTATCATCTTTGAAGTTGAAAGTGGTTTTGATGACATCTGCGGTCAAGATATTAAAAGGATAATGTTTGGCGACAAACAGGTTTCATGCAGCTTCTCAGATACTGAAGAAGTTAAGGATAAAATCATAGAAATAATAAATAATATTAATTGCAAATACAAAGTTAATTATATTAATTAAGATAGGGAGTGTAATCTTTGAATTTTAAAAATCTCGTTAAGGAAATTCAAGAATTTAAAGGAGTGTCACGTAAAAGCTCCATTGATAATGTAATATCTCTTTTAAAGGAATCTTATAATGTTTCAGGAGATGTTGTCATTGATATAGGAGATGATGCTTCAGCTATTGACATAGGAAACAATCAGGTATTGTTAATTGCCGCAGATGGAATTTGGGGCGATATCATGAATGTAAATCCGTATTGGGCAGGATACTGTTCTGTACTTGTAAATGTTAATGATATAGCTGCAATGGGCGGAAAACCTCTTGCAATGGTAAACATAATGTCAATAAGCAATGATGAGATTTATGAAGATTTATTGAATGGAATTAAAGACGGATGTCTTAAGTTCGGTGTTCCTATGGTGGGAGGCCACCTGCATCCTGATGGTGAAGTCGACTCGTTGGGTGTAGCTATTGCAGGTATTGCGCAAAAAGACAAAATCATAACAAGTTTTGGAGCTGAAGTTGGCGATAAAGTAATAGTGGCAATAGATCTTGACGGCAAGCCTCATGAAATGTTCGCTCTGAACTGGGATACCACTTACGATAAGGATGCACAGCTGGTTCGAGACCAGATTACTGCAGTCCAATACCTTGCTGAAAATGATTATATTAAATCCGGAAAGGACATTTCAAATCCTGGAATTCTTGGAACTCTTGAAATGCTTCTTGAAACATCACACAAGGGTGCAGTCGTTAATCTTGAAGACATTCCAAGAAATGAAAGTGTTGAATGGGTGGATTGGCTTCGCTCTTATCCTGGTTCAGGATTTGTATTCACTGCTGAAGAGGATAAATGTGATTTCATTAAACAATATTTGGCGAAATATTCTATTGAAGCAGAAGTGGTTGGTGAGGTAACTGACTCCGACAATATGATATTAAATTACAAAGACCAGCAGGCAGAAGTATTTAACCAGAATATTAATCCTGTATTCATATTTAAATAATGATGTGATTTTATGGACGTAGGCAAAATAATATCAAATTCATTCAGATATCCTTTTAGAAATATTAAAAAACTGCCTATTCTATTTATTATATTTATTTTATCGGCTATTATACCAATTGGAATAATATTTGACAACAGATATGTTACTATTATTGGAGTATTTGCATTCTTTTTATTCATTCTGATTGCACCTGGATATATGTTTTCAATGATTGATTTCGGGTTGAATGAATCCTCCATGTTCCCGTCCATAAGTTTTACAAGGAATGTCTATAACAGTCTTCGTTTATGGGTATTGAGAATTGTATATATGATTGTTCCTGCTTTGGTTTTTTTTATTGCTCTTTCTACATTGGGAGTTTCAAGCATTGATCTTCTTAAAAACTTAAAGGTTATAGAATTTCTGCTGACTCTGGGTTTAACTTTTATTATAATTTTAGTCATATATCTCTTATTTGAGTTCTTATTATTCTTCGCAAAGGCTAGACTTGCTTATTTGAACAGTCTGTCTGAAGCATTAAAGATGCATAAAGTTGTTTTGGATATTAAAAATATTGGTTTAAAAAACATTATTAAATGGCTAATTCTTATGGTGATATGTATGGTTGTCGTTTCAGCTATTTCATCATTGGTAATGTCAATTCCATATGTTGGATTTTTAATTTACTTCTGTGTTATCATTCCAACACTGGAAAGTATAGCTAACTACTCATTAGGATTGTTATATTCAAATATTGCTGTAAGAGAAGGCAATTTGGACAAATTAAATAGGGAAGTCCAGCAGTTAAAATATTTAAATTAAAAAAAAGAAAAGATTAGGGATTGCATATTTTGCAGGGTACGTATCCCTGATTTATCGCTTCATCCCTGCTTGAGAAAAATACTTTGTTGCCTTCAGACATTTTGCTCACACTTCCGCAGCTTGAAATGTGGAATTTTCCGCTGTTTGAATTTCCAACATAATTTCCGGAAGCTGATGACGTATCGCTTGAAGAATTGCTTGATGAAGATGATGAACTGTGTGTGTCGGCTACATGGGTATTGCTTCCAGCCCAGTCATAAGGGTAAAATTCACTTGGAGGCATGTACATAATTTCTGCAAGCCCTTCTTTTAAAAGCATTTCATTAACGTTTTTTCCATCAACAATAACGACAGCCAATGTACGTCCGTATTTGTCATTGTGTTTTCTATCGTCGATGTCCAGTCCGACTTCCTTGTTCAGACATAGTTTCTGAACGAAATTCTTGGAGGTAATGTAGCCCTCAACACCTCTTTCGGGAGTGTTTACACCGACAAAACGAACCTTCTTACCATTATCTAAATAAATTGTGTCTCCATCAACCACATTAGTACAAACCGCACTTTCTTCAACGTGACACTCGCTGTCGGAATATTGACTTAGAATGTCTGATGCAGACATGTCATAGTATTTGGAACTTGGAATGCTGTGTGAAAAACCGGTTCCTGTATAAGCACTGGCTATTGAAATAGCTCCAAGGGCCAAAACGAATATTATCACTAAAGAAAAAACATGTTTTTTTGTAATGGTCATTTATTTTTCCTCCTTGTAATATTGTTAGCACTGTGTGTAAATAAACTTTTTGAAATCAAATAAATAATTTTAATATATAAAAAGATAATAAATATATAATATTAAAAATTCTTATTAGGAGATTGTATGTTAATTAAAATTAATGGAGAAGAAATGAATGTGGCAGAAGGTTCCTCAATTCAGGATGTGATTGATGAAACTAATGCGCCATATACTCCTGGTAGTATTGTTTGTTTGATTAAGGGAAAAAAGGAACTTGAGAAAAATATAAGCAAGTATAAAATTAAAACAAATAAGGGTTCTATAATCATTCAATTGGATGAATCTGATGAAGCAAAACCTTTGGTTGACGTATGGAAAAGTCAATATGAAGATTTTGTTGACTTGAATATCAGATGGTCCACTCCAACTGAAGTGGCTGTTGGTCCTGTTGTAACTGATTTGGAACCGACTTCTGAAGAATACAAATATTATGAAGGAGATGTTGTTTTAAGTTTATCCAGTTTTAGTAATGAGTCTACTCATTTAATAATGCTTAAGGAAAATACCACTAATGTTTACAGTGTGCCGCCATATAACAAGGGTATTTTTGCTCGTGTCATTGGAGGTAAAAAAACATTGGAAAACCTCACAGATGATGACAGTGTAACAGGTGTTGAGCCGATTATAGAAAGAAGTACAACTACCGATAGCGCTTCAGTATCTGATTTAAATACAATATTGGAAGAAGGAAATGAGTTGTATACCTACATATCTTTTGATATTGATGAGGAATCTCCTGTCTGTGTGGAACATTTATTTTCACTGATTAAAGACGGCAGAATCAAAGTTTCTTATGATAGTGAATCTTTCATAGGTTTTTATGACTTGGAAGGTATTGAAAAACCTAAAGAGGATACTACCCAAAGACTCAGGGGAACAATCACTGTCAGAAATAATGGTGTTGGTGTCGGAAAACTCTTCGTATATCGTGAAAATAGGGTTTTAACTCCGAACCATACTACTGTTGGAAAAATTATAAACGGTATGGAAATCATCGATATTGCAAAGGAAAACGATTTCATAACTGTCAAATCCGAAAGACAAAGGCTGATGTTATTGAACAAAACTCAAAAAGAAGCTACAGAATTATTGTCTGCTGCAGGTATTGAGCATTTGATTGATGGAATCATTGATGATGATGCAATAATCGTCGAACAAAATCCGAAACATACAATAGATATCCTAAAAGAGGGCAGTGTAATCACTAAAGCTATCAGTGAAGATGATTTATGTAAAATTAAGTTTTCAGATGATGCACCAAGGTCTGTTAAATATTTCAAACGCTTATCTGGTCTTTTAGAAAATCCTGTAGGAAAAATAAAAGTCCATTTTGCAGTACCTGGAATGCATATTGTTATGTTTGAAGGGGATAAGAAATCAGCTAAAGGTTTAATCCCTGAAAATAATCCTGTCGATAAGGTTATAAGAGGTCAAATCGGTATTACAAACATGGCTTCAAAAAGTGCAGGTTTAATAGGTATCAGATTCGAAGACAATTTTGAATTTGGTCCTACTGCAGAAAATTTTGAAGCGACTAATATTATTGGTGATATTGTTTCAGATTATGATGCTCTTGAAGAATTAAAAGAAGGAGTTGTAGTATATGTCACAGAATCTAACAATGAGTCCTGATTTGGGTAAGGAAGATTGGGACCCGGATGTAATTACTCGTATGATATTTATTGGGCCTGGAGCTCATGTAAGTGAACAGGAGATTGTAAGTGAATTTCATATGCTTGGTTTGCCTCTTACAATAAAGAACACTTGTTATGGGTCTATGATAAGTGGAAAAAGTGAAGATGTCTATAAAGCTATTGAAGAGATAAGAAAACTCGATCCAAACCACATTTTCACAAAGGAAAGAGGTTTTGCTCCTGGTGATCCTAGAAGATGCAGAGGTCATAGATTTGGTCCTAGGGAAGGATTCCACCAAATGGAAAAGGAATACCGTATACTCGGTTTTGTTTCTGAAGCTTTGGAAAATCCTAAAGAGGTTGAGCTTGAAGAGAAAAAACCGGTTGATGTTGACGAATTTAAAAAAATTATGGATGAATGTTTAGAAAATAAATAATATGGGTGAAAATATGGTTAAAATTGCAGTTTATCCTCCAAATTCATTAATTTTGGCAGATTTACTTGAAAGGAAAGGTCACACTCCTTTAGTTTTACAAAAACAAATTAGGCAGAAGATTAAAGATCCGGAGATTGATTCTCCTCCAATGAACATTACTGAAGAAGATCCGATTAAAGGACTTAAATATGCAGCTATTGAGGTTCCGTCAGGGGTTCGTGGAAGAATGGCTATTATCGGACCGATTATAGATGAAGCTGAAGCAGCAATTGTTGTTGATGGTGCTCCTTACGGATTTGGATGTATCGGTTGTGCCAGGACTAACGAATTATCTATATTTTTACTTAGAAATAAAGGTATTCCTGTATTGGAACTTAATTATCCTACTAATCAAGATGAAACATATGTTATGGTAAATGAAATTAACGAATTTGTAGATTCCCTTGAAGAAACTACTGAGGAGGAATAAGAATGGTTAAAATTGCTTTAGTTTCATGTGGAACTGAATATAGTGGAATTCAAAAGGAAATTGAAAAGGCAGCAAATAAGTTTGGTGCAGAAATTGTTCTTCCTGAAATCGATTTGGATTATATTGATGAATCATATGAAAAATTCGGATTTTCAGCTCAAAGTTCAAGCTTAAAATTAATGATTGCAAGAGCTATGGCTATTGTTGAAGGCAGGTCCAAACCTGATGCAGTATTTATTGCAACCTGTTTTAGATGTGCAGAAGCAGCATTGGTCAGAAATGAAGTCAGACGTTTTATCCAGAATAATACTCGTATTCCAGTAGTTACTTACTCATTCACTGAAAGAACAAAAGCTGATGAACTATTCATCCGTATGGAAGCATTGGCTACTACTGTAACTCGTAGAAGCATTCTTGCTCGTGAAAAACAAGAAGGTCTTACTCTTGGTCTTGACTCAGGTTCAACAACTACAAAAGCAGTGCTCATGGAAAACAATGAGGTTATCGGTACCGGTTGGACATCCACCAAAGACATCATTGAATCTGCAAAAACAGCCGCTGCAGAAGCATTCGGACAAACAGATTATGACTGGGATGACCTTGATGGTATTGGAACCACAGGTTACGGTAGATTTACCATGGGTCAGGAATTCAAGGCTGAACTTATTCAAGAAGAATTGTCAGTTAATGCAAAAGGTGCAGTATATCTTGCAGACTGTCAGAAAGGTGAAGCTACTGTATTGGATATCGGAGGTATGGATAACAAGGTAATTACTGTAAATAACGGTATTCCGGATAACTTTACCATGGGTGGTATCTGTGCAGGAGCATCTGGAAGATTTTTGGACATGACTTCCCGTAGGCTGGATGTTGACATTACTGAATTGGGTCCTTTGGCAGTTCAGGGTGACTGGAGAAAAGCAATGTTGAATTCATATTGTATCGTATTTGGTATTCAGGATCTTGTTACCACCCTTGCGGCAGGAGGTTCCAAAGCTGATGTAGCAGCTGCAGCATGTCATTCAGTATCTGAACAGGTTTATGAACAGCAACTTCAGGAAATTGATATTCGTGAACCTTTAATCCAAGTTGGAGGAACAAGTTTAATTTCAGGTCTTGTTGAAGCGGTAAGTGAAACTTTAGGTGGAATTGAAGTTATTGTTCCTGAATATTCTCAACATATCGGTGCTGTAGGAGCAGCTCTTTTAGTATCAGGAATGGGACACAGACAAGATGACAAATAATTATTAAGGGTTGATAAAATGTTAGTTGAATGCTATGATGAAAGAGGTGCAGAAGTTTATGAAATCATCATCAAGCAGATATTTCAGGATTTGGTTTTGGGAGCTGCCGTTGATGATTTGAGAGCTTATGTAAATCCTGATGATCCTGTATTTGTCTTAGCTATTAAAATGAAGAAAACTTCAAGTGTGGTTACATTTGAAGATGTTGCTAATCTTAGCTATGTTAAAGAAGATGATATTACTCGTATTATTGTTGATAACGAAAATTATCTCCCGAACATTTTAAAACAGTTGTGGAGAAGATTTTCAAGAGATGAAATTTATCAGCCGAACAGGTATCAGCTCGAAATTGCAGGCGACCATGTAGATTTGAAAACCATTGTTATTGATGATCCTCATTCCAATTTACAAAGGAGAATTTACGATGCAATATTTAGAATATTGCCTGAAGGTTTTAAAATCATTAAAGACATGTCCACTGAAGATATTGTAACTGTAGTGGCTACTGATGAGTTAATCAAGGATGCATGGATAGAAAAAGCTAATGAATATATATCTGAATTAAACGGATAAATATAGAAAAGTTTATATAATTGTTCGTATCAATACAAATTAACAGATGTTATATGAAGGGAAGTGATAGTATGGCTGAGCATAAAGGTTCAAGATTCGCACACATAACAAAAGCACATCCATGTTTTAATGAAAAAATGCATGATAAAGTAGGAAGAGCACATGTGCCTGTTGCACCAAAATGTAATATCTTTTGTAACTTCTGTACAAGAGATATTAACAATGAAGAAGACAGGCCGGGTGTTGCAAGCTGTGTTATGGATGCTGATGCCGCAATAAAACATGTTAATGATGTAACTGCAGAAGGTCCTATTTCAGTTGTAGGTGTTGCAGGTCCTGGTGATTCTCTTGCTAACGAAGAAACTTTTGAATTTTTTGAAAAATTAGCAAAAGAGCAGCCTGATTTAATTAAATGTATGAGTACTAATGGGCTTTTACTTCCAAAATATGCAGATAAACTTGCAGAACTTGGAGTAAATTCTGTTACTGTAACAATAAATGCAATCGATCCGGACATTGCTGTTGATATTTATTCTTTCATTAAATACGAGGGAAAAATCTATAAAGGCTATGATGCAGTCAATATTCTAATCAAAAATCAATTGGATGGTGTTGAAAAAGCAGCAGCCAATGGCATGGTTGTAAAAGTTAATTCCGTTTTAATTCCGGGATTGAATGATGAACATATCGTTGAGATTGCAAAGGAAGTTAAAAAACGCGGTGCTTCTTTAATGAATATCTTGCCGTTAATTCCTTTAGCTAAGATGAAACATTATTCACGTCCTGACTGTTCCATGATGGAAAGTGTCAGAGAACAAGTTGAAGAGATTATACCTGTATTTAGAGCATGTACTCAATGCAGAGCAGATGCTTATGGAATACCTGGTAAGAAAAGCGAAGATCATCATTTGGGAATGACTCCACAAAGTCATTACTAAATACTTTTTTTTATTTTTACTATTAAATTTTTCAAAATATGTTTCTTTTGAGAGTTTACTGATTTTTTTTGCAATGGCAATATTAAATAAGATGAAAAAGATATTATTAAGTGTTATTAATATTAATTTTTTTAAGGAATCGATAATATGGTTAAAACTTATGTTTTTGGACATAAAAGTCCGGATAGTGATAGTATTACTTCAAGTTTGGTAATGACTAACTTGGAAAAAGAATTAGGAAACTCTGAAGCTCAGGCTTACAGATTAGGTAACATTAATAAAGAAACAGAATTTATTTTAAATTATTTAGACATTGATGCACCTGAACTTTTGGAGGATGTTGAAGATGGTGCCGATGTTATTTTAGTCGATCACAACTCTCCGGCAGAATCTGTTGACAATTTGGAAAATGCAAATATTTTAAAAGTCGTTGACCATCATAAATTGGCTCTGGAAACTTCATATCCTTTATTTTTAAGGTTTGAACCTGTTGGATGTACTGAAACTATCTTATGCAAATTATATAAAGAAAACGGTGTTGAAATTACTAAAGAAATAGCAACATTAATGTTGTCTGCTATTATTTCAGACACTTTACTTTTAAAATCTCCTACAACAACTGATGATGATAAGAAAGCTGTTGAGGAACTTGCAAAAATCGCTGAAATTAACTATGAGGAATACGGTTTGGATATGCTTAAGGCTGGAACTGATTTAAGCAGTTTCACCATTGATGAAATATTGGCATTGGATGCAAAACAGATCGACTTTAAAGATGTTAAATCCATTGTAAATCAGGTTAATACTGCAGATATTTCTGATGTAATGGCAATGAAAGAGGATTTGGAAGCTGGAATTAATAAAATCATTGAAGATGAAGATTTGGACTTGTTCATGCTTTTAATAACTGATATTGTTAACAGCAACTCTCAGGTAATTGTCCTTGGAAAAGATGCAGGACTTGTTGAAAAAGCATACGGTGTGAAATTGGAAGATAATACTGCATTGCTTGAAGGTGTTGTTTCACGTAAAAAACAAGTAGTGCCTATTATGACTGAAAATGCTTAAAGTATTACATTTTGCATTGCTTTTTTCAATTTCATATAAAAACTTATAAATGATAACTTGATAAATAATATATAAGATGTATTTTTAATACGTCTCTAATCAAATCCTTTTTAGGATATTTTATAAAAAAGCATAGTTATAAACGATGCTCAAGCATTAAACAAAATTAGAAACTAACACTTAATTATGCTTTTTTTCTTATTTTATTTTTTTTAAGGTGTTAAAATGAAAACACTTGAATGGGAAGATAACAAATTAAAACTTATTGATCAAAGAAAACTTCCTGATGAGTTGACTTATGTTTATTGTGATAACTATCAGGATGTTATTGTTGCAATTAAAAATATGACTGTTCGAGGAGCTCCTGCTATTGGAGTGGCAGCTGCTTTTGGAATGGCACTGGCTGACATTAACGGTGTTGACTTGGATAAAGCAGCTGTAGAAATTAAAGCGGCAAGACCGACAGCGGTTAATCTGTTTTGGGCAGTTGACAGGGTATTGGGCAGTGATGATGCACTTGCAGAAGCACTAAAAATGTATGGGGAAGACATGGCTACAAATAGAGCTATAGGAAAATATGGTTCTGAGATAATTGATGATGGGGATACTGTTTTGACTCATTGTAATGCAGGAGCATTAGCCTGTGTTGATTATGGAACTGCACTTGGAGTATTTAGGGCTGCAAGGGATGCTGGCAAAAACATCAATGTAATCTGTGACGAGACCCGTCCGCGCGGGCAGGGTGCAAGCCTGAGTGTTTGGGAAATGCAGCAGGAAAACATTCCAGTTAAATTGATTCCTGATGTTGCATCAGGATTTTTAATGTCTCAAGGAAAGATTGATAAGGTTGTAATCGGTGCTGACAGAATAGCAAAAGGCGGTGTTGTAAACAAGGTAGGATCATTTATGGTAGCTCTTGCTGCAAAACACCATGATATTCCATTTTATGTAGCTGCACCTTATTCAACATTTGACAATGAAATCAATATCTATGATACAGTTATTGAAGAGCGTGACGGTGATGAAGTAAGGTATTATGGAGGTGCAAGAATCTGTCCTGAAGGCACTGAAGTCATTAATCCTGCATTTGATATAACTCCAAAGGAACTGATTACAGGTATCATAACAGAAAAAGGAATTATTGACCCGATTTAGATGATAATTCTTTACCTTTAATTTTTTTTATTAATTGAAATTTGATTATATGTTAAGTATTTAAACAATAAAAATTAAAATTATTAAATAACATTTGAGATAATTTCTACTAATACCCATCAAAATAAATTAAAGTATTGAGTTTATTTTTGATGAAATTTACAAAAATATTGTAATACTTAGAGATTTGAAACTTGTTGATAATGGTGAGGAGAAAATATGGAAGTTAAAAGTAATAAATCAACAGATTATCCCCCTTTGATTAAGGATTTAGTAAAGGAATTATTGAAAGGCGATTTTGTACATTTCAAAATATTATGTGCCAATGAGGTTCATCATTTTAATAAGGAAACTGACTGCATTATTGAATTTGAAGAAACCTACGTTAAAGAAACAAGCGCTAATGGGGATATGTTATACATAGCTTATCCTGATATCTTTAGAGTAAAAGTATACAGAGATATAAATAAATACATGGAAGACCAGAAGAAAGCTGATGCATTCAATGATGATGATTTATGGACAGGTAATAGAATCCAGTTCTAAATTTTGAATGCCTTTCTCTTTTTTTTATTTTTTTTTACATTAATTTAACTTTTTTTTATTTGAACTTCTGTTTTTTAGTGCTTGATATATATCCTTGTTTTTCGTTTAACTGTTAACTGCAATTGCTCACTGTTAATGTAAAGTTGCTTTTATAATTTTGATAGTTTCAATTTTAAAATCATTTTGATATGACCTTTCCATCAATAGCTACATGCCATTCTCCCGGTGCTGTTGACTTCACTTTGCGGGTGTTTATGATTTCAACATCCTTTCCGATTTGGGCTGCAGCATGCCTTAACCTGTTTATTCCCTGTTCGTATGAATCTGAAAACTCATAATAGTTGATTATTCCTCCTTCTTCAATCAGATTCACGGCAACGTCAAGGAAAGTATATGCAAGGCCCGGAAGGTTCATAAGTATTCTGTCAAACTTGCAGTTAAATGACTCGCTAACATCTCTTATGTCTCCGCAATATGATTTAACGTTTCCTTTTAGTTTGTTAAGTTCAATATTTTCATTCAGATATTTTATTGCAGCTTCATTAATGTCAACTGCAGCAATGTCGACATTATGGTTTTTAGCTATTAAAATTGGAAACGGTCCGATTCCACAGAACATATCTAAAATCCTTTCGCCGTCAGATACACTGTTGCTTATGCGTATTCTTTCGGTTGCAAGCCTAGGTGAAAAATAAACTTCACGGACATCAAGCTTTAGGCGAACTCCATGTTCCTTGTGAATTGTAACTGAATCGTCTGTTCCTGCTAAAAATTCCAGATCTCTAATGCGTATTGTTCCTTTAATTGCACTTTTTTTCATGTAGATGGCCTGTTTACCTGTAAATTTGAGTGCTGCTTCACCAATCATCTGCCTTTTATCATATAAATTGTCAGGAATTTCCAAAATCACGATATTTCCAATTGTATCAAAGGAGGTTTTCAGATTCTCAATTTCTTCGTGGCTTAATTCGCCTTCAAGCAGCTCTGAAAAATTGTGGGCGACTTTTTTCATTGGTTCCAGTTCAATGTCTACAATTTCATGGCCTTCGATTTCGCTGTTTACAGGAATGTATCCAAATCCGTCGGATGTTTTTATCCTGTAATCCATATTCATCTGACCGTCGGCCATTAATTTTAAACGGGTATCATTAATTTGTTTTAATGGAACTTTTACGCATTTCATAACATTTATTATGTTTAAATTATTATATAATGTATATGTTTTATTTAGTGGGTTTAGGATTATTTGATGAGAAAGACATATCCCTTAAAGGATTGGAATGTTTAAAAAATGTAGATAAGATATATGCCGAATTTTTCACTTCAAGATTATTCGGTTCCAGTTTCGATACAATCGAGGAACTGATAGGTAAGGAAATTGAAGTTTTGGTTAGAAACGAGGTTGAAGAGGAACATAAATTTATTGAAGAGGCAAAAACCCAGAATGTAGCTTTAGTTACTGGAGGAGATCCTCTGATTGCAACAACTCACAGTGATTTTTTAGTTCAGTGTTCCAAAAAAGGCATAGAATTTGAAGTTATTCACGGTTCTTCAATTTTATCCTCAGCACCAGCCATTTCAGGTCTTCAGGGATACAAGTTCGGTAAAGTTACAACCATTCCGTTTCCGGATTATAACTTTTATCCGAAATCACCATATGAAGCCATTGAAGAAAATCTTAAAATGGATTTGCATACTCTGGTTTTACTAGACATCCAGGCCCACAAAGACCGTTACATGACTGTCAATCAGGGTTTGGAATATCTTTTAAACATTAAAAATGACCTTGACCGTGAGGGATTGATAGATGAGGACACTTTGGCTATGGGTATTGCCCGTGTTGGTTCAAAAAATGTTTGTGTCAGAGCCGGAAAAATTAGCAAATTGATTGATTTTGATTTTGGAGGTCCTTTACACTGTATTATAATTCCTTCAAAACTTCACATTGTAGAAGCTGAATATCTGGTAGAAATTGCTGGAGCAGACTCAAGTATTCTTGATGATGTTTAATTTGAAAGGGAGAGTGGGGAAGTAGTGTTTTTCCACTTCCCGAATTTAGAACTTTTTTATAACTTTTTTTAAGATTATAAAAAGGGTGATTGATTTCCGATTTAGATATGTAATTTAATTCATATCGTTTATTAATTTTGTTTTATTATTATTTAAATATTATTATTTTATTCGAGTCTGTAAAATTTTATAGGCTTATTTAATTTTTATGTGATTTTGAGTCCAATTTTGCATTTGGAAGTCTAAAAATGTCAGAATTCCTTCTTTAGTTT